>NZ_JBHVJT010000044.1:0-38037 GCF_042798815.1 Kitasatospora sp. NPDC057738
CGCCCTGCGCCGCCCACTGGGCGGGGCCGGCCCGCTCGACCGCCAGGTGCAGCGGCCCGCCGCCGTGGCCCGGCCCGGGGCGCGGCGCGACGACGGCCAGCACGGCCAGCGCGGCGAAGCTCAGCACCCCGAGCACCGCCAGGTGCAGGGCCAGCGCGACCGGGAGCACCGGCCGCATCCGGGCCCGGAACCCGGCCAGGGTGCCCGCCGTGCCCAGGTGGCCGCGGCCGACCTGCCGGTACCAGCGGGCCGTCCGCTCGGCCGCCCCGGCCGAGACCGCCGCCGCCAGCACCAGCGCGACGGCCTGCGGACGGTCCCCGCCCGGTACGGCCGAGGGGAGCAGCAGCAGCGCGGCCAGGCCCAGCCCGTGGCCCAGCGCCGCCGGGCGCAGCCGGGTGCCCGGGAGCGGCCGGGGCGCCGGTGCCCCGGCCGGCCCCGGCCCCAGGGCGTCCGGCGGGCGGACGGGTCCGGCGCACGGCGGGCCGGGATCGGCCGGGGACGGCGCGGTCAGCGCGGGCAGCAGCACCAGCGGGACGGCGGCGGACAGCAGCACCGGCCAGCGCGGCCCGAGCGCGGCCACCCCCGCGCAGGGCAGCGCGGCCAGCGCGGCGGCGGTCAGCGCGGCCCGGGCGGCGGCTCCGCCCGACCGCCGCTCCACCGGCCGGGGCGCCGGCGGGCGGCGGGGCACCCGGGCGTACAGCTCCTCGGCCAGCGAGAAGAGGTCGGCGTGCCGGCAGCGGGCGGCGGTGTCCGGGCCGAGCCCGGCCTCCTCCAGCCCGGCGGCGATCTCCAGCGGGTCGACGGCGCGCTCGCACAGCCCGCGGTGCTCCGCCATCACCTCGCGCACCGGGTCCGCGCTGCCGCCGAGCAGGGTCCCGCCCGGCATCAGCGGGCCTCCGCGAGTTCGGCCCGCCGCCCGGCCGGCTCCCGCACCCCGTCCGGGTTCGCGTTCCCCTCCTCCGGGGTGCCGCCCCCGCGCGGGCCGTCGGCCAGCCAGTACTCGGCGGGACGGGCGAACGGGCGCGGCGCGGGCCCGCCTTCCCCGCCGCCCCCGCCGCCGGGGAAGGCCGGGTACTGCGAGACCAGTTCCAGGTAGATCTCCCGGAACGCGCCGATCACCGGCTCCACGGCGAAGCGTTCCTGCGCCCGCAGCCGCCCGGCCAGCCCGAGCCGGCCCCGCCGCTCCTCGTCGCGCAGCAGCGCCAGGCAGGCGCCGGCCAGGGCGCGCGGATCGCGGGCGGGCACCAGCAGCCCGGTCGGCCCGACCACCTCGCGGGCCACCCCGACATCGGTGGAGACCACCGCCCGGCCGCTGAGCATCGCGTCCGCGAGCAGCCGGGGGCTGCGCCGGGAGAGCCCCGAGAAGACCGTCACCGTGCCCGCCTCCCAGGCCCCGGCGAGGGAGCCGGGCCGCCCGGCGAAGTCCACCGCCGGGGCCACTCCCAGCCGTTCGGCCACCGCCGCGCAGTGCGCCCGGTAGCCGGGCGCCGCCTCCTCGCCGTACACCGCCAGCCGGGCGCCGGGCAGTTCGGCGCGGACCCGGGCGAGGGCGTGCAGCGCGAGTTCGAGGTCCCGGCCCGGCTCCAGCGCGCCCGCCCACACCAGGGTCGGCGCCGCGGGCTCCGGCCCGGCGGCCGGGCGGTCCACCGCCGGCGTGCCCTCGTACACCACCCGGGTGCGCGCCGGGTCGGCACCGCAGCGGCGCTGCCACTGCTGGTCGTGGGCACTGCCGGGGGTGAGTATCGCGGCCTGGCGGTAGGTCTCCCCGGTGAGCGCCCGGAAGATGGACAGCAGCAGGGCGCGGACCGGCCACCGGTACGACGCCTCGCGGTGGCCGAGGTACTGCTCGCGCAGGTGCAGGCCGTGCTCGGTGACCACGAACGGCACCCCGTGCAGGTGCCGGGCCACCAGGGCGGGCAGCGCGGCCGGACCGCCGCCGACCACGTGGCACAGGTCGGCCGCGCCGAGGCCGCCGGGGCCGGTGCCGTACCAGGGCGCGGACAGCGGGCGCAGGCACTGCTCCAGCAGGTCCGCCGCGACCAGCACGTCGCACACCAGCGGCTGCCCGGCCGAGGTGTCCGCGCCGGGCAGCCGCCAGATCAGCTCCAGCAGCCGGCGGGCGTGCGCGGAGGCCAGGAAGGCGGGCAGCCCGCCGTCCTCCCGGGCGAGCGCCGCCAGCCGGTACAGCCCGGGCCCGAAGCCGGCTCTCTCCGCGGGCAGCACCAGGGCCCGCACCAGTTGTTCGTACGCCCCGGCGTACCGGCGTCTGCGCACCGCGCCCGGCGCCCGGCCGCCCGGCCGGCGCCCCCACAGCGCCAGCTCGTGCGGGCCGCGCAGGACGGCCGGCAGCCGCTCCGCGGTGTCCGGGGCCCGCCGGACCGGCCCCGGCCGCGGGCCGGTCAGCAGGTACAGCTCGAACCCGTGCTCCGGCAGGCCCTCGGCCAGCCGCTCGCACCAGCCCCCGGCGCCACGCCGGGAATGCGGACGGACACCCTCGGTGAGCAGGGCAACGCGCACGGGAGACCTCCAGGGCAGAGCTGATTCGCTGGGCGGGACCACGGACGGATCGACGGATTTCCGGGCGGCCCGGGCGGTCGCCCGGGGCGCCCCCGCACGACGGCGGGAACGGTCGGGGAAGGGAGGTCCGGTCGGCCCGGGTCGGCGCCGCGGTGCCTCCGTGCGGCCCGCCGGCGGCCCGGTCGCGGCCGCGCCGCGTTCCGTTCCCCCGGGCTCCCGCCCGCTTCGGCGGTCGGGCCCGGCCCGCCGGAACCCCTCGGCCGCGTCCGCCCTCCGGTTGCTCCGGCGGCCGCGGCTCCCCCACACCTGTTCGGTCCGACAGCAGAAAGGTAGGACCGGCCCCGGCCGATCCATCGGTCACATGCCTGCCTGCCACCTGATCGAGTGAACCGCCGTGACCTCGACCCGATCCGGGCCGTTACCGGGCGGTATGCGCGGCCGCCCGCGCGGCCCCGCCCGGGCGCGCGATCGGCCCGCCGCGGCGCGCGCCCCACCCGCGCCGTGCGCTCGGCCGGTGACGTCCGCTCGGCCGGTGGTGTGCGCTCAGCCGGTGGTGTGCGCGATCAGCTCCCGTACCGCCCGGGCGACCTCGTCGGGGTGCTCCATCATCGCCACGTGCCCGGATTCCGGCAGCACCAGCAGCCGGGCGTCCGCGAAGGCCGCGCAGGCGCGGCGGGCCGAGCGGTAGGAGACCAGCTTGTCGCGCAGCCCGTACACCAGCAGCACCGGCGCCCCGACCCGCTCGGCCTGCCGCCACAGCGCCTGGTCGCCGCGCTCGGTGTACGCCGAGACGATGCCGCGGGCCGAGCCGACCAGCGCCTGCATCGCGTGCGGCACCTCCAGCCGGCGCCGGTACTCGGCGACCGCCTGGGCCCGGGTCTCCGGGCTCAGGCTCTCCGGAGCGCCGTAGACCAGCCGCAGCAGGTCCTCGGTGGCCGCCTCCGCGTCGCGCCCGCCCGCGGACAGCCGGCGCAGCACCGCGGGCACGCCGGGCACCGCGAGCAGACCGGTCGGCCAAGCGGAGCGCTGCGGGGGCAGCTCGGGCAGCGCCGGGGAGACCAGGGTGAGGCTGCGCACCAGGTCCGGGCGCACGGCCGCCAGCCGGACGGCGACCGCGCCGCCCAGCGAGTTGCCGAACAGGTGGACCGGGCCGCGGCCGGAGGCCTCCAGGTAGCCGATCACCGCGCGGACGTGGCCGGAGACGGTGAGGTTGCCGTCGGTGGGCGGGTGGGAGCGGCCGAAGCCGGGCAGGTCCACGGCCTCGCCGTCGACGTGCCCGGAGAGCCGGCCCATCAGGGCCTCCCAGTTGGCGGCCGAGCCGCCGAGGCCGTGCACGAAGAGCCCGGGCTCGCGCCCGTCGGCGACGCCGTCGGCGGCGGGGCGGTGCACCGCGAGCACCGCGCCGGGAACCTCGACCGTACGTACCTGCTGCTCAGCGCTGCTCATGGTGGACGATGGTAGTGAGCCCCGCCCCGGAAGCGCCGGGGTGGTCGGGCCGTGGGCCGCCTCCGTCCCACCACTGCCGAGGCCGAGGTCAGCGCCGTATTGTGGGCTCCTGACAACCAGGCCGATCGTCTTTTCTCGCCTTCGCCGAACGCGGGCGCGGTTACCGAAAAGTAGAATCGGCCATCCTGCAGCAGCGAACAGACCCCGAAGTGAGGAGCGCCGTGACGGCCATCCAGGAGGCGCAGGAGCGCCCGCGCGGTGCCCGCCTGCCGCGAAGCGCCCGCCGTGAACAACTGCTCGGTGCCGCCCAGGAGGTGTTCGTCGCGCAGGGCTACCACGCGGCCGCCATGGACGACATCGCCGACCGCGCCGGGGTGAGCAAGCCGGTGCTCTACCAGCACTTCCCCGGGAAGCTGGAGCTCTACCTGGCGCTGCTGGACAAGCACTGCGACGCCCTGGTCGAGTCGACCCGCGAGGCGCTGTCGGCGACCAACGACAACAAGCAGCGGGTGGCCAACACCATGGAGGCGTACTTCAACTACGTCTCCAGCGAGTCCGGCGCCTTCCGGCTGGTCTTCGAGTCGGACCTGACCAACGAGCCGGCCGTGCGCGAGCGCGTCGAGCGGGCCTCCGAGGCGAGCGCGACGCTGGTCAGCAAGGTGATCCAGGAGGACACCGACCTGCCCGAGGCGGAGTCCAAGCTGCTCGCCGCCGGGGTCTGCGGCCTGGCCCAGATCACCGCCCGGTACTGGCTCTCGCAGGGCCTGGAGATCCCCCGCGACGAGGCGGTGCGGCTGGTCGCCAGCCTGTCCTGGCGCGGCCTGAAGGGCTTCCCGATGCACCCGGGCGAGCAGTCCGGCGAGGGTGCCGCCCACCAGGGCTGATCCACCGACCTTCGTCGGGCCGGGGATCCGGTGCTCTATGGTGAAGCCGTACGGCACGGTCGCCGCGAACGCTTGTCCCAGGCGGTCCGGTGCCCGTGCGTGGAGGCTGCAACCCCGGAGGGACGGAAGCCGTGGAGGTCAAGATCGGCGTGCAGAACGCGCCTCGCGAGATCGTGATCGAGAGCTCGCAGACTGCCGATGAGGTCCAGAGCGCGGTCGCGAAGGCACTGGAGGGCTCGGAGAAGATCTTCGCGCTGTCCGACGAGCACGGCCGTCGCATCATCGTCCCGGCCGAGCGCCTGGCGTACGTGGAGATCGGCGAGTCGGCCTCCCGCAAGGTCGGCTTCGGCACCGCCTGAGGCGTCGCCGCACAGGATCGTCCGGTGCCCCGTTCCCGCGAGGGAGCGGGGCACCGTCGCGTGTACGACCGGGTGGGGCGGGGTACGGCGAGGGTGCGGCGCCGGTGCCGCACGCCCGTTCCCCCGGGAGGCAGCCTTGCTGGTCGAGTCGATCGCCTTCGCCCTCGTCGGCCTGGTCACGGGCGGCGCCGCCCTGCTGGCCCTGCCCGCGTACTTCCGCGCCGCCCGGGCCCTGACACTGGGCACCGCGCTGGCGGCGGCGCTGGTCGGCGGGGTGGTCGCGCACTTCGGCGTGGACGGGCGCCAGCCCGCGGTGTCCGTCGCGGCCGCGGCGGTGGCCGCGGGCGTGCTCACCTCGCTGCTGGCCCGGCCGGACCTCGCCGCCGGGCGCGCCCCGGCGCACCGGCACCGGCCCGGCGCCCACCGCGCGTCGCGGCGGCACCGGGCGGCCTGAGGAACCCGCCGGCGGCCCGAGGCCCCCTGACGCCCGAGGACTCCTAGGACGCCAGGCCGAGGGCGGCCATCCGCTTGGTGTGCGCCTCGGTGATCCGGTTGAACATCTTGCCGACCTCGACCAGGTCGAAGCCCTGCACCTGCACGCCGCCGACCAGCAGGTTGGACAGCGCGTCGCGCTCGGCGACGACCCGCTGGGCCTGGCTGAGCGCCTCGCCCATCAGCCGCCGGCCCCACAGGGCGAGCCGGCCGCCGGCCCGCGGGTCGGCCTCGATGGCCTGGCGGACCTTGTCCACGGCGAACTGGGCGTGGCCGGTGTCGGACATCACGCTCAGCACCAGGTCACGGGTGTCGTCGTCCAGCCGGACGGCCACCTCGCGGTAGAAGTCGGTCGCGATGGCGTCGCCGACGTAGGCCTTGACCAGGCCCTCCAGCCAGTCCGAGGGCGCCGTCATCCGGTGGAACAGCTCCAGCGGCTCGACGAAGGGCCGCATCGCTTCCTGCGGGTCGGCGCCGACCTCGGCGAGCCGGTCGTGCAGCCGCTGGTAGTGCTGGAACTCGGCGGAGGCCATCCGGGCGAGCGCCGCCTTGTCGGCGAGGTCGGGCGCCAGCTTGGCGTCCTCGGCGAGCCGCTCGAAGGCGCTGAGCTCGCCGTACGCGAGCGCGCCGAGCAGGTCCAGCACCGCCGCCCGGTAGCCGGGGTCGGCCGAGCACGCGGCCCAGTCCCCGATCGAGCCGGCCGCCGCGTCCTGCGTCTCACCATGGGTCTCCATGACCCGCAACTTTAGTCCCGCCCCGCCGCCCCGTGCCCGGGCACGCCCGGTGACCGGCCGGACCGGCCGCTCCGGTGGCAGTTGCCGGGGGCAATGTCAGACGCGTCACGTGTTCGAGTCGTCGCCTGACTGTATGGTGGTACGGAGCCCGTCGTGTTCGCATGGTGTCACCGCCGTCTCGGTACCCCGCGCGAACCCTCCGTAGTGGCACCGTCCAGCCGGACGTGTCCGCACCGGAGGCACGGGTACTCACGTACGCGGATGCCCGGTCGGAGAGCCGATCGGCTCCGACCATGGCTTGGACTTCAAGCCTTGGCACCGCATCAGTGGCCGAGCGAGGGCCGCCGAGACCACGCCCCGAGGCGGAGGTCCCGCGCAGGTCCCTCACGGGAATCCTCCCCGACGCCGCCGGCGACGCGCCCCGCACCAGGGCAGCGCGCACCGGCCGGCCGCAGGGACCGGCGCGGTTGTGCGTCCGCGCAGCTGTATCAGGGCCGCCCAGGCCCGTAGGCAGCCGCGCGGCTGCCCGCCCGCCGCTCGCTCTCGGCCCTTTCGAAAACGGAAGAGGCAGCACCCTGTCCACCACCGCTGAACCCATCAAGACGACGTTCCGGGAACTGGGGATCCTCCCGGAGACCGCCGAGGCGCTCGAGTCCGTCGGCATCGTCCACCCCTTCCCCATCCAGGAGATGACCCTGCCGGTCGCGCTGACCGGCCACGACGTCATCGGCCAGGCCAAGACCGGCACCGGCAAGACCCTCGGCTTCGGCCTCCCGCTGATCGAGCGGGCCATCGTGCGCGCCGACGTGGACGCCGGCCGGGCCACCGAGGACCAGCTCTCCGACTTCCCGCAGGCGCTGATCGTCGTCCCGACCCGCGAGCTGTGCACCCAGGTCACCAACGACCTGCAGACCGCCGGCAAGGTGCGCAACGTGCGCGTCCTCGCCGTCTACGGCGGCCGGGCGTACGAGCCGCAGGTGGAGGCGCTCACCAAGGGCGTCGACATCGTGGTCGGCACCCCGGGCCGCCTGCTGGACCTGGCCGGGCAGAAGAAGCTCAACCTGTCCAAGGTCCGCGCGCTGGTCCTGGACGAGGCCGACGAGATGCTCGACCTCGGCTTCCTGCCGGACGTCGAGAAGATCATCACCATGCTGCCGGCCAAGCGGCAGACCCTGCTGTTCTCGGCCACCATGCCGGGCCAGGTCATCAACCTCGCCCGCCGGTACATGAGCCAGCCGACCCACATCCGGGCCGCCGCGCCGGACGACACCGGCGCGACCGTCGCCAACATCGAGCAGCACATCTTCCGTGCGCACTCGCTGGACAAGGTCGAGATGGTCTCGCGCATCCTGCAGGCCGACGGCCGCGGGCTGGCGATGATCTTCTGCCGCACCAAGCGCACCGCCGCCGACGTCTCCGACCAGCTGACCCAGCGCGGCTTCGCGGCCGGCGCGGTCCACGGCGACCTCGGCCAGGGCGCCCGCGAGCAGGCCCTGCGGGCCTTCCGCAACGGCAAGGTCGACGTGCTGGTCTGCACCGACGTCGCGGCCCGCGGCATCGACGTCGAGGGCGTCACCCACGTCGTCAACTACCAGTGCCCCGAGGACGAGAAGACCTACCTGCACCGGATCGGCCGCACCGGCCGGGCCGGCGCCTCCGGCACCGCCGTCACCCTGGTCGACTGGGACGACATCCCGCGCTGGCAGCTGATCAACAAGGCGCTGGACCTGCCGTTCAACGACCCGGAGGAGACCTACTCCACCTCCGCGCACCTGTACGAGCTGCTGAAGATCGCGCCGGGCACCAAGGGTGTCCTGCCGCGATCGGAGCGGACCCGCGCCGGGCTCAACGCGGAGGAGGTCGAGGACCTCGGCGAGACCGGTGGACGCGGCGCCCGCTCGGGCCGCGGCGGTCGCGGTGAGCGCGGTGACCGCAGTGAGCGCGGTGACCGTGGTGGACGCGGCGGCCAGGGCGGCTCCGGCCGTCCGGGCGCCGGCCCCGCCACGGCCGAGACCGAGGAGCAGCAGCCGCGCCGCACCCGCGAGCGCCGCCGCACCCGCCGGGGCACGGCGGTCGGCGCCGAGGGCGAGGCCGCTGCCGTCGTGACCGGTGCCGCCGTGGCGGCCCCGGCCGTCGAGGGCGCCGAGGGCGAGGCCGCTCCGCGCCGTCGCCGTCGCCGCTCGCGCGGCGGTGCCGCCTCGGCCGAGGCCGCGGTGGCGGTCGAGTCGACCCCGGTCGCCGAGGCCGTCGTGGCCGTCGTCGCCGAGGCCGCCGCAGTCGTCGAGGCCGCCGCCGAGGCGGTCGCCGAGGCCCCGGCCCCGGCGAAGAAGGCCACCCGCACCCGGACCCGCAAGCCGAAGGCGGAGACCACCGAGACGGCTCCGGCCGCCGAGGCCGTCGTCGCCGAGGCCACCGCGGTCGTCGAGGCCCCCGCTCCGGTGAAGAAGGCGACCCGGGCCCGCAAGCCGAAGGCGGAGGCCGTCGAGACGGCTCCGGCCGCCGAGGCCGACGCCACCGAGGCCCCGGCCCCGGCCAAGAAGGCCACCCGGGCCCGCAAGCCGAAGGCCGTCGCCGAGACCGCCCCGGAGGCCCCGGCCGCCGAGGCCGACGCCACCGAGGTCCCGGCCCCGCGCAAGCGCACCCGCGCCCGCAAGGTCGCCGCGCCGGTGGAGGCCACCCCGGAGAGCTGACACTCCGTGTCTCCCCCGAGGGGGCGTTCCAGGCCACCCGGCCTGGCCCGCCCCCTCGGGCGTTCCACGCCGCGGTCCCGTCCCGCCGATCGTTCCCGGGGCCCCGCCCCGCCTCCGCCTCAGGTCACTAGGCTCGGGGCGCCGGGGAGTCCCCGGCGGACCGGCGGGTCGCCGGCAGGACAGCAGGGAGAGCAGCCCATGAGCACGCCGCCGTTTCTGACGCTGCCCCGGTGCGCGCGGGCCGAGCGGGTGGTGACCGGGCGCGGGGAGTTCGCGGCGCTGCGGGCGGAGCCGGCCGGGCCGGTGCGCGGCTCGGCACTGCTGGTGCCGGGGTTCACCGGCAGCAAGGAGGACTTCATCGCGCTGCTGGAGCCGCTGGCGGCGGCCGGGTACCGGGTGACGGCCGTGGACCAGCGCGGGCAGTACGAGACCGGCGGCCCGGACGACCCGGCGGCGTACGGCGTCGGGGCGCTCGGCGCCGACGTACGGGCGCTGACCGGGGCGCTGACCGCCGACGGCACCCCCTTGCACCTGCTGGGGCACTCCTTCGGCGGCCAGGTGGTGCGCGAGGCGGTGCTCGCCGCGGCCGCCGAGGGCCCGCTGCCCTGGCGGTCGCTGACCCTGGTGTCCACCGGCCCGGGCGCGATCGATCCGGCCGAGGCGGCCCGCACCGAGCTGCTGCTGGACGCCCTGCGGGGCATGGACCTGGAGCAGATCTGGCAGGTCATGCGGCAGCTGGAGGCGGAGAGCGGGCAGCCGCGGCCGAACCTGGAGCCGGCCGTCGCGGAGTTCCTGCACCGGCGCTGGCTGGCCAACGTGCCGCGGGCACTGTCCGTCACCGGCGGCCATCTGGTGACCGCGCCGGACCGGGTGGCGGAGCTGGCCGCCGCCACCGCCGGGCTGCCGCTGCTGGTGCTGTCCGGCGTGCGGGACCACGCCTGGCCGGTCCCGGAGCAGACCGCGATGGCCGAGCGGCTGGGTGCCCGCCGGGTGGTGGTCGCGGACGCCGGCCACTCCCCCAACGCCGAGCGGCCGGCCGCCACGGCCGAGGCGCTGGCGGCTTTCTGGGGCTGACGCGGCCGGCGCCGACGCCCGCCGGACCGGTCCGGTTCCCCCGGTTCACCGAAAGTGGTCTGTACCACTTCTGCAACTTCGACCGGCTTCAACACAGGACAAAATTCGTTAGTTACGGTAATCTTTGATTCTGTCCGGGAATCATCGCCGGCCTCCGCTCGGCGCCAATCTCCCGAAACCTGGACTTTACGGACGGGCAACGGCCCGGTAGCACCGCCACGTCACCGTGGTTCACGAGGCACTGGACGCACCAGGCAAGCAAGGGGGGCCCTTGCCGCAGCAGACCGCCGCACCCGCGACTACGACCCGCCCGGTCCGGTCTCACCGCCGGATCCGCAGGACCCCGAAAGGGCTGATACCGACTCAGCCGCGACCGCCCCGCCCCGCGGGGTCAGGAAAGGAGACGCCCATGACGAAGACCATGCGCTTCGAGATCGTCCGGCTCGACGACACCAACGGCTCCGCCGCCGACCGCCTGATCGCCGACGCCGCCACCGTGCGCGAGGTCGTCGACGCCGCCGCCCGCACCGGCGAGCGCCTGCTCATCCGCCCGTGCCCGACCGTCTGACCCGGCGCGGCGCCTCCGACCCGGAGCCCACACCCGCCGCCGACGACCCGGGAGCGTCCGATCCGGACGTTCCGATACCCGACTGACGCCCCGTCACCGCATTCGCCGATGACGGGGCGTCAGTGCGTTCGGGGTCGGAGCCGGAACGTTTGCCGCCGCCCGGGACGGGACATCCCCCAACGGGAACCGCCCGCGCCGCGCCCACCCGGTGCCGGTCCGGGCGTCCGCCACCGACAGGTGCCGCCGAGCCCTCCGTACGGGTGATCGTCCTTGACGCGGCGGTCCGGAGGGAGGAGCGTTGACGGCTATGAGGGGCGAGCCAAGCTGCCCGAGGTGCGCCGGTCGGGTCCGCGCCCCCGGTCTGTTCTCAGACACCTGGCAGTGCGACCGGCACGGAGCCGTGCACCCGATGCAGCCCGTGCTGCCCCCGAGTGTGGAGGCCCTCGGCGTCGCCGTCGCCCGCTCCCAGGTCCCGGTCTGGCTGCCCTGGCCGCTCCCGGTCGGCTGGCTCTACACCGGCATCGCCCACGTCGGTGACGACGTTTCGGGAGCCCGGGCCACCGCCGTCGCCTGCTCCGGACCGGCCCCGCTCGGCGGCTTCGGCGAGCTGGTGCTGATCGCCGAGGAGCTGGGCGTCGGCCTCGGTGCCCGCTACGCGGGCCTGCCCGGGCCTGACCCGGGCGACTCCGTCGGCCTCTACAAGCCCGCCGACGCCAAGCTGATGGCCGCCGGGCGGCCCACTCCGATGTTCCACGTCCCGGACGCCCCGGCCGACCGCGCGGTGTTCGCCGGCGAGGCCCGCGGACTCTGGCTCTGGGCGGTCGCCTGGCCCGAGCAGTCCGCGCTGGTGATGTACGACGAGCTGGTGCTGACCGACCTTCGCGAGGCGGGCGCCGAACTGGACCTGCTGCCCTGCGGGGCGCTCTCCCCCCGGCTGCTCGGCTGACCGCTGGCCTATCCTGGGCGGCACCCACGAGCCCCCAGGAGCCCGACCCGTGCGCATCGACCTGCACGCCCACAGCAACGCCTCCGACGGCACCGACAGCCCGGCCGAGCTGGTCGCCGCGGCCGTCGCCGCGGACCTCGACGTGGTGGCGCTGACCGACCACGACACCGTGGCCGGCCACGCCGAGGCCGCCGGGGCGGTGCGCGCACTGCCCGCCGGCAGCCGGCTGACCGTCGTCCCGGGCGCCGAGCTGTCCTGTGCCGTGGACGGCATCAGCATGCACCTGCTGGCGTACCTGTTCGACCCCGAGGAGCCGGAGTTCGCGCGCGAGCGGGACCTGGTGCGCACCGACCGGTTCCGGCGCGGGCGGGCGATCGTGGAGCGCTGCCGGGAGCTCGGCGCGGACATCAGCTGGGAGCAGGTGCGGCGGATCGCCGGGGCCGGCTCGGTCGGGCGGCCGCACATCGCCAGCGCGCTGGTCGAGGCGGGCGTGGTGGCCACCGTCTCGGACGCCTTCACCGCCGACTGGCTGGCCAACGGCGGGCGGGCGGACGTGCGCAAGCACGAGACCGACCCGGTCGCGGCGGTCCGGCTGGTCCGGGCGGCCGGCGGGGTGCCGGTGTTCGCCCACCCGGGCGCGGTCAAGCGCGGCCGGACGGTCTCCGACCAGGTGATCGCCGACCTCGCGGCGGCCGGGCTGGCCGGGCTGGAGGTCGACCACACCGACCACGACGAGGACACCAGGATCCGGCTGCGCGGCCTGGCCGGCGAGCTCGGCCTGCTGGTCACCGGCTCCAGCGACTACCACGGCACCCGCAAGACCGTCCGGCTCGGCGAACACACCACCGACCCCGAGGTGTACGGGGCGCTGCTGGCGCAGGCCACCGGCGCCAAGCCGATCGAGCGCTGAGCGGGGGCGGACGCGGACGCGGGGGCAGGGGACCCGTAATCCCTTGCCCCGGGGTTCGACGCCGCCGCACCCCGTCCGATCGCGCGGCGGTCAGTCCAGCCGGACGCCGCGGCGGTTCGGGTCGCGCAGGTCGGCGCCCTGGTCGAGCCAGCGCTCCTGCAGCGCGGCCGCGCCGTGCACCCGCTTCCAGCCCGCCTCGTTGGGCGTCATCGGCAGCAGCGGCAGGAAGCGGACCGGATCGGCCGGATCGGCCAGTTCCAGGTCCTCGACCAGGCCGCCCGGTTCGGCCGCGAGCACCGAGGTGAAGGGCGCGCCGTCCCAGAGCGGGGAGCCGAGGTCCAGCGAGCCGCCCGGCGCCACCACCAGGCCCTCGACCTGCGGGGTGGCGGCGAAGGTGGCCAGGGTGCGCAGCACGCTGTCGCGCCCGCCCCGGACGGTCAGCACCAGTTCGGCGCGCGGGCCGCGCACCTGGTCGGCGACCGGCGCGGTCGGGTCGGCCATCGGCGCGGCGGACATGCCGAGCGTGGCGTACCGCACGAGGTCCTCGGCGTCCGGGCCGAAGCGCAGCACCTCGATCCGGTCGGCACCGAGGAAGGTGACCGCGGCGCGGCCGCCCGGCTCGCCGAAGGTGGAGATCAGCCGGGCCTCGACGGCGGCCAGCACCGCCTCCCGGGAGAGCTCCGGGGAGGTGCCGCCGTGGGGGTCGCCGAAGAGCGGGAAGTCGTGCGCCATGCCGGTGAGCGTAACCCCCGGGGGTTCGCGGGCCGCGTGCGGGCGGGTGTGCGGGCGCTCGCGGCGGGGCCGCACAAGGATCCCGTAAAGCCTTCGGAAACCTCCGGGAAACCGCACGGCTTCGACGCCCGGTCAGATGTTAGGGTGAGCGACTGGCCACCGGGATCGTTTCGTCCCGGGGCGGCGGCGCGAAGGAGGTGGTTGCGGTGGATACCGGCCGACCATGCAGTACCGGCAGCTCTACCCGGCCCCGACTCCCCCGTACCCCGCGCCCCGCAGGCCCAACCGGCTGAATCAGCCGCGGTAGCCCCGGGCAGAGGCCCCACGGCGGACGGACCGGCCGGGAGAGCACTTTCATCCCCCGTTCCACCGGTGTTCTCCGCCGTCGTACCGCGGCCGAACGTTTTTCCTTCCGCGCCGCCGCGCGACGGTTCCTGCCTCTGGGAGCCTGCCATGTCGATGATCAACAGCCTGCGCGCCGCCGTCCGCACCAACCGCCGCCGCGGTGCGTCCGGCGTCTACGACGTCCTGCCCGAGGACGCCGGTTCGGCGGTCGTGGACTGCGCGGTCTACCAGCACGGCAAGCGCAGGGGCGAGACGTGCAGCCCCCGCGAGGCCGCCCGCCGGGTCAAGGCCGCCCACCAACTCCCCGAGGGCGAGGGCTCGTTCAGCTGGATCGGGCTGCACGAGCCGACCGAGGCCGAGTTCGAGGGGATCGCCCAGCGCTTCGGCCTGCACCCGCTCGCGGTCGAGGACGCGGTGCACGCGCACCAGCGCCCCAAGGTCGAGCGCTACGACAGCGTGCTGTTCGCCGTCTTCAAGACCATCCGCTACGTGGAGCACGACCAGCTCACGCCCACCAGCGAGGTGGTGGAGACCGGCGAGCTGATGGTCTTCGCCGGCCGGGACTTCGTCATCACCGTCCGGCACGGCGGCCACGGCTCGCTGCAGGAGCTGCGCCACCGGCTGGAGGCCGACGCGGACGAGAGCGGGCTGCTCTCCAAGGGCCCGGCGGCGGTGCTGCACGCGATCGCCGACCACGTGGTGGACAACTACCTGCTGGTCGCCGAGCGGCTCCAGAACGACGTGGACGAGATCGAGTACGGCGTCTTCTCGGCCAAGGGCGGGCGCAGCGCCGATGTCGGCCGGGTCTACCAACTCAAGCGCGAGGTACTGGAGTTCAAGCGTGCCGTGGTGCCGCTGCTGCGCCCGATGCAGCAGCTGTCCGAGCCGCTCCAGCGGCTGGTCGACCCGGACATCCAGAAGTACTTCCGGGACGTCGCCGACCACCTGGCCCGGGTCGCCGAGCAGGTGCACGGCTTCGACGAGCTGCTGAACTCGCTGCTGCAGGCGAACCTGGCGCAGGTCTCGGTGGCGCAGAACGAGGACATGCGCAAGATCACCGCCTGGGCGGCGATCTTCGCGGTGCCCACCATGATCACCGGCGTGTACGGCATGAACTTCGATTACATGCCCGAGCTGCACCACGAGTACGGCTACCCGATGGTGCTCGGCGCGATCGTGCTGATCTGCGTCGGGATGTACCGGGGCTTCCGCCGCAACGGCTGGCTCTGACCGCCGCGGCCGGCTCCGGTCCGACGGTCAGCGCCGCCCGCCGCGGGCGACCAGGACCAGGCCGAGCAGGATCAGCACCACCGCCGGGTAGGCGGCCGCCGGGGGCCACTGGCCCAGCCAGAGAGCGGCGATCAGCGCCGCGCCCGGGGTCTCCAGCAGGATCGCGGTGGAGGTGATCGACGGCCCGAGGTTGCGCACCACGCGGTTGCTCAGCGAGTGGCCGAGCAGTTGGGCGGCGACCATCAGCAGCACGATCTGCCACCACACCCCGGCCGGCCATCCGGCCAGCGGCGTGCCGGCCACCAGGCAGATCCCCAGCAGCACGGCCGCCGTGGTGGCGTAGCAGACCAGGGTGTAGGCGGTGGTGCTGACGGTCCTGCGGACCTCGGCGCCCAGCAGCATGTACCCGGCCGCGGCCAGGCCCGCGCCGAGCGCGAGGGCGTCGCCGAGCAGCGCGCGCGGGGAGAGCGAGAGGTCCACGCCGGTCAGCACCAGCACGCCGGCGAAGGCGACGATCGTGCCGGTCCAGACCGCTCGCGGCGCCCGGACGCCCATCAGCCGCATCAGCACGATGGTCCACAGCGGGGTGGTGGTGACCAGGGCGGTGGCCGAGGCCACCGAGGTCATCCGCAGGCTGGGCATCCAGAGCGCGAAGTGCACGCCGAGCAGCACTCCCGCGGCCACCGCGAGCAGCAGTGCCCGCCGGCCGATCCCGCGCAGTTCGGCGCGGTGGCGCAGCAGCGCGTACGGGCCGAGGACGCCGACCGACATGACGTTGCGCCAGAAGGCGATCGCCAGCGCGGGCGCGGCGGTGGCGCTGATCAGCGGACCGGACAGCGAGATGCCGCCGATCGAGACGGCGAGCAGCAGCAGGTCGAGGGTGGGGAGCGGGTGCGCCGGCCCCGGGCCGGCGGTCGCGGTCGCGGGGGCGGTCGGGGCGGCGGAGGGGGCGGTCGGGGCGGCGGAGGGGGCGGTCGCGGGCCGGGCGGCGGACACGGCGCTCCTTGCTGGTCGCGGGGGTGGGGCGGTCATACGGTAAGGCCCGTGGCGGCGCAATGGAACTGTCGCCCGGAGGCTGAGACGTCCGACCGGCTCCGGACCGCTCCGCCGGAGGGCCCCCGGTGGCCGTACGCTGTCCGCCATGGACCGTACGCCCGCCGCCGCGACCGCCGACGACTTCCTCGACCAGGCCCTGCTGGAG
The DNA here is from genome assembly GCF_042798815.1 of Kitasatospora sp. NPDC057738. Taxonomy (NCBI): domain Bacteria; kingdom Bacillati; phylum Actinomycetota; class Actinomycetes; order Kitasatosporales; family Streptomycetaceae; genus Kitasatospora; species Kitasatospora sp. NPDC057738. The sequence continues at coordinate 16,129 of NZ_JBHVJT010000044.1, forward strand.
GAGGCCGCGAAGAAGTCCGGCCTGCTCTGGGTGCGCGCGGACGGGCAGGAGCACGCCCGGCCGCTGTGGCACGCCTGGCACGACGGCGCCGTCGTGGTGGTCGGCGGGGGCGGCGAGCAGCCGCTGCACGGCCTGGAACCCGGCGCCGGGGCCGTGGTCACCGTCCGCAGCAAGGACAAGGGCGGCCGACTGACCGGCTGGAACGCCCGGGTGGTCGAACCGGCCCCGAACAGCGAGGCCTGGCTGGGCGCCGTCGAGGAGCTCAAGGGCAAGCGGCTGAACGCGCCCGACACCGACGCCATCACCACCCGCTGGGCCCGCGAGTGCCGGGTGCTGCGGCTGGAGCCGACCGGCCCGCTCACCGAGCACCCCGGGGCGATGCCGGACGGCTCGCACGCCGCGCAGCCGGTGCCCACCCCGGCCACCACCCGCCGCCCGATCCCGGCCGGCCTGCCCAAACTGCTGTTCAAGCGCCGTTAAAGGTTCATGCCCGGGACTCGTCCGACGGCTACCGTGCCTCCCGGCCGGGCCCGGAACACGCGGGTAGCCTTGGCCGCGGACGCGCCCCCGGCGCGTCCGGTACGGCATCGAGCGAGTCGAGGGAGTCCATGGCAGGGCCAGGCACCCGGGTCTTCATCTCCCATCTGTCCGCCATCGCGGTCTTCGACCCGAACGGCGACCAGGTCGGGCGGGTCCGGGACGTGGTCGTGTCGCTGCGGCTCGGCGGCCGCCCGCCGCGCGTGCTCGGCCTGGTGGTCGAGGTGGTCGGCCGGCGCCGGATCTTCCTGCCGATGACCCGGGTGACCAGCCTGGAGTCCGGCCAGGTGCTCACCACCGGCGTGATCAACATGCGCCGCTTCGAGCAGCGCCCGTCCGAGACCCTGGTGCTCGCCGAACTGCTGGACCGCACCGTCACCTGGTCCAAGACCGGTGAGCAGGTCACCGTGCTGGACGTCGGCATGGTGCAGAGCCGGCTGCGCGAGTGGGAGATCAGCAAGGTCTTCGTCCAGCTCGGCCGGGCCGGCCGGCTGCGCAAGGGCAAGGGCGAACGGCTCACCCTGGACTGGCAGGACGTCACCGGCTTCTCGCTGACCGAACAGGACCAGGGCGCGGCCAACCTGCTCGCCACCTTCGAGCAGCTGCGCCCCGCCGACCTCGCCAGCGTGCTGCACCACCTGTCCGCCAAGCGCCGGGCCGAGGTCGCCGCCGCCCTCGACGACGAGCGGCTGGCCGACGTCCTGGAGGAGCTGCCCGAGGACGACCAGGTCGAGATCATCGGCAAGCTCCAGGAGGAGCGCGCCGCCGACGTCCTGGAGGCGATGGACCCGGACGACGCCGCCGACCTGCTCTCCGAGCTGCCCGGCGACGAGGCCGAGCGGCTGCTCCAGCTGATGGAGCCGGACGAGGCCGCGCCGGTGCGCCGCCTGCTGACCTACGAGGAGGACACCGCCGGCGGTCTGATGACCACCGAGCCGGTCGTGCTGGAGCCGGACGCGACCGTCGCCGAGGCGCTGGCCCGGGTCCGGGTCAGCGACCACAAGCCCGCGCTGGCCGCGCAGGTCTTCGTCTGCCGCCCGCCGAACGAGACCCCGACCGGCCGCTACCTGGGCACCGTGCACTTCCAGCGGCTGCTGCGCGAACCCCCGTACGTCCTGGTCGGCTCGCTGGTGGACGACGACCTGGACCCGCTGCCGCCGGACACCCCGCTGTCGCTGATCACCAGCTACCTGGCGACCTACAACCTGGTCGCCGCACCGGTCGTGGACGACGCGGACCACCTGCTCGGCGCGGTGACCGTCGACGACGTGCTGGACCACCTGCTGCCGGACGACTGGCGCGACGCCGCGCTGCACGCCCACGACGAGGACCGCGACGACGAGAGCGAAGGGGTGACCGGTGGACGGTGACCGCAGCGGACGGCCGGACGACTCCGCGCGCCGACGCCTCCAGGGAGAACTGCGCCAGCTGCGTCAGCTGCGCGAACTGCGCACCCGCGAGGGCGGCCGGGACCGGCGCTCGGACACCGCGCCGATCACCGGCACCGGCCGCGCCCGGCTCGACCAGCCGCGCACCGCGCGGCCCGGCCTGCTCTCGCTGCCCTCCTACGACCCGGAGGCCTTCGGCGTCCTGTCCGAGCGGATCGCCCGCTTCCTCGGCACCGGTCGGTTCATCGTCTGGATGACGGTGGTGGTCGTCGTCTGGATAGCGTGGAACACCCTGCTGCCGGCGAACGTGCGCTTCGACGAGTACCCGTTCATCTTCCTGACCCTGGCGCTGTCCCTGCAGGCCTCGTACGCGGCCCCGCTGATCCTGCTGGCGCAGAACCGCCAGGACAACCGGGACCGGGTCAACATGGAGCAGGACCGGGCCCGCAGCGACCGCAACATCGCCGACACCGAGTACCTGACCCGCGAGGTCGCGGCCCTGCGGCACGGGCTCGGCGAGGTGGCCACGCGGGACTTCATCCGGTCCGAACTCCAGTCCCTGCTCAAGGAGATCGACGAGCGCCGGGAGTCCTCCGACGCCCTGTGACCCTCGGCACGCTACCGGCGAGTCAAGGGAATCCGTCGGCGCCGTACCATCAAGGCATGGCCAACGAGACAGAGGTCGCGGCCGGCGTCACGGAGGAGTCCGTACGCCAGGCGCTGGCGACCGTCAACGACCCGGAGATCAACCGCCCGATCACCGAGATCGGCATGGTGAAATCGGTCGGTATCGCCGAGGGCGGCGCGGTGCGCGTCGCGGTCTACCTGACGGTCTCCGGCTGCCCGATGCGCGACACCATCGTCACCCGGGTGCGCGAGGCGGTCGGGAAGGTCCCCGGCGTGACCGGCGTCGAGGTCGAGCTCGACGTGATGAGCGACGAGCAGCGCAAGGAGCTGTCCCAGCTGCTGCGCGGCGGCGCCCCCGAGCGGGAGATCCCGTTCGCCAAGCCGGGCACGCTGACCAGGGTCTACGCCGTCGCCTCCGGCAAGGGCGGCGTCGGCAAGTCCTCGGTGACCGTCAACCTGGCGGCCGCGATGGCCGCCGACGGTCTGAAGGTCGCCGTGGTGGACGCCGACATCTACGGCCACAGCGTGCCGCGCATGCTGGGCGTCGAGGGCCGGCCGACCCAGGTCCAGGACATGATCATGCCGCCGCAGGCGAACGGCGTGAAGGTCATCTCGATCGGCATGTTCACCCCGGGCAACGCCCCGGTGGTCTGGCGCGGCCCGATGCTGCACCGCGCGCTCCAGCAGTTCCTCGCCGACGTGTACTGGGGCGACCTGGACGTGCTGCTGCTGGACCTGCCGCCCGGCACCGGCGACATCGCGATCTCGGTGGCCCAGCTGGTCCCCAACGCGGAGATCCTGATCGTCACCACCCCGCAGATGGCCGCCGCCGAGGTGGCCGAGCGGGCCGGCACCATCGCGGTGCAGACCCACCAGAAGATCGTCGGCGTGATCGAGAACATGTCCGGCATGCCGTGCCCGCACTGCGACGAGATGATCGACGTCTTCGGGACCGGCGGCGGCCGGACCGTCGCGGACGCGCTCACCCGCACCGTCGGCGCGACCGTCCCGGTGCTCGGCTCGATCCCGATCGACGTGCGGCTGCGCGAGGGCGGCGACGACGGCCGCCCGGTCGTGCTCGCCGCGCCCGACTCCCCGGCCGGCGCCGCCCTGCGCGCCGTGGCCGGCAAGCTCGGCGGCCGCCAGCGCGGGCTGTCCGGCATGTCGCTGGGCCTGACGCCCAGGAACAAGTTCTGAGACCGTGACCGACGAAGGGCCGGGTGGCCGGACCACCCGGCCCTTCGTCGTACCGTCGCGCGCCCCGGGGCGCTACGGCCGGGTGTAGGCGGCCAGCTCCGGAACGGTGGAGAAGCCGATGCCGTAGGCGCTGACGCCGCGGCCGTAGGCGCCGAGCAGGACGCCGGGGGCCTCGCCGGCCAGCACCCAGCCGTACTCGGACTCGCGGTAGCGGAAGGGCTGCGGCAGCCCGTTGACGGGCAGGCTGAGGGTGGACCAGCCGGGGCCCGCCAGGTCGTCGGCGAGGTCCCAGGCGAGGCTGCTCTGCTGGTCCAGCCAGTCCTGGCGCAGCGCCCGGTCCAGTTGCCCGGGCCAGGTCCCGGCGAGCAGGCCGGAGCCGGCCAGCCAGGCCGCGGAGGAGGCGGAGGTCGCCTCCAGGGTGCCGGTGTTGTCGGCACTGCGGCGGCTGTCCCGGCGGGCCACCGTGACCACGACGGCGAACTTCCGCACGTCTCGCGGCTCGTACCGCTGGGCCGGCTCCTCGCCGTGGCCGAGCGAGCCGTAGTCGACGCTGCCCGCGGTGCGGGGGCCGGCGCCGGCCTGCACCAGGAAGCGCCGGCCGGTCCAGCCCTCGTCCAGCCCGTACCAGGGGAAGTCTGCGGACAGGTAGGGCACCAGCGGGTCCACCGGGCCGGCCTGTCCGCCGACCACCGGGCCGCCGGCCGTGGCCGTCGCCCCTCCCGCCTGACTCGTCGCGTCCATCCCCGGGCCTCCTCAAACACACGTTTGCCTGCCGTGGCGCGCTCCCATGGTGGCGCACCGCGGCGCTCCCCGGGGCCGTTCCTGGTACGCGACGGGGCGCGTTGTGACGGACGGCTCAGCGGGAACAATCAGCACAATAGCGGCGCACGCGCCACCGCCCCGCTCAGCCGGTGGCCGGGCGGGGCGGTGGCGCGGAGCCGGAGGCGCCGTACGCGGTGCGGATCGACCGGCGTACGCGGCGTGATCAGGTGGCGTCGGGGTCGAACGGGGGGCGCTCGCCGGGCGCCAGCGGGGCGCCGGTGGAGGCGGCGGCCGGCTCGGACTTCTCGAAGCTGACGCTGCCGCTGCGGCCGTTGACCGGCGCCGCGGGCTTGTCGTCCAGGACCGAGCGGATGTCCAGCGAGTCCTTCATCTCCTTGAGGCCCAGCGGGTCGTCCTGGCCGCCCATGAGCTGCTTGCGGACGAAGGTCTTGGGGTTCAGGTCCTCGAACTCGAAGTCCTGGAACTCGGGGCCGAGCTCGCTGCGGATGTCCTCCTTCGCGTTGTCGGCGAAGGAACGGATCTTCCGGATGAAGCCCATGGTGTCCTGGATCAATTTCGGCAGTTTGTCCGGGCCGAAGATGATGATCGCCATCACGGCAAGCGTCAGGAGCTCCAGCCCACCCACGTCGCTGAACACCTTTGCTCCCTAGCTCGTCGGACGACGGTTCCTACAGGGTAATGGCCACCGGCGAGTCCCTGGTCCACGCTGGGATGAAGCCGTGGTAAAGACCTGCCGGTGGCCGAGGCCGTCCGGACCGGAACACCGGTGTCCGTCGAGGGCCGCTCTAGCGGGTCTGCTGGCGCAGTGCGGCGGGGCCCCCGGGGTAGCGCTCCGGGTAGCCCGGCGGGGTCGCCTCGCGGGTCGCGGCGACCGGGCGGCCCGGGAAGTCCACCGGGACCTGCGCGTTCATCGGGACGAGTCCGCCGCCCCGGCCGGTGCCGGCACCGGGCGGGCTGACGGTGGTGCCGTGGCGCTCCTCGCCCTGGGTGCTGAGCCCGCCGACGCCGCCGAGCGTCACCGCGGCGACGGAGAAGGCGCCCGCGGCCGCGAACACCAGTCGGCGTCCGCGCGCGGGAGGGCGCACGACGGCCGCGGAGGGCTGCGGACGGGCCGGGGCGGCGGTGGGCTCGGGACGGGCCGCGCGCCGGCCCATGAGCGGCCGCAGCACCGCGCCGCGCCCGAAGGCGCGCGGGTCCACCCCGGGCAGCGGGGCGCCGGCGCCGAGCGCGCCCGCGCCGAAGGAGGCCCCGGCACCGCGGCCGAAGGAGCCGCCGTCGAGCCGGCTGCCGCCGAGCGTGCCGGTGGCCGCGACCCCGCCACCGGGCAGGTCGTCGTCGTCATCGCGGCGGCCGCGTCCGGTCGGCCGGTCGCGGTCCGCCGGGGCGTCCTCGGGGAGGTTTCCGACGGCCATCAGGCGGGCCATCAGCGCGGAGGACGGGCCGGGGGTGCCGGTGCGGGTCAGCATGTGCTTGACGGCGCGGCCCTCGTCGGCCTCGGCGAGGCACTGGGGGCAGGTCGCCAGGTGGGCCTGGACGCGGTCGCGCGAGTCGTGGCCGAGTTCGCCGTCCAGGAAGGCGGAGAGGCGCTCGCCCAGGTGGTGCTCCTCGGTGGCGGGCGCGGTGGGGCGGACGGGAAGCGCGTGCAGCGCCGTGTCCGCGGGCAGTGCCACCGCGGGCAGCACGGGCTCACCGGGTTCGTCGGCTCCGCGACGGCCCGGCAGGGCCCAGCCCCGTCGGGTCAGGGACCGGTCGGACGCATCCGAACGATCCGAACCGGACCGGCTGGTTCCGCTCACGATCGCCTCCGTCCGCGCCCACCGGGCGCGACCGCGGCCTCGACCACGCCGACGCCGACCGGCACCGGCTCCTCCGAGCCGCCGCGGCGCTCACGGCCGGGGGCCGAGCCGGGGGCGCGGTGCTTGAGCGCGGCGCGCAGGTGCGAGCGGCCGCGGTGGATGCGGCTGCGGACGGTGCCGAGCTTGACGCCCAGCGTGGCGGCGATCTCCTCGTAGGACAGGCCCTCGATGTCGCAGAGCACCACGGCGGCCCGGAACTCCGGCGCGAGGGTGTCCAGCGCCTGCTGGACGTCGGCGTCGAAGTGGGTGTCGCTGAAGTGCTGGGCCGGGCTGGGCTCGCGGGAGGCGAGCCGCTCGGCCGCGTCCTCGCCGAGCGCGTCGAAGCGGATGCGCTGGCGGCGGCGGACCATGTCCAGGAAGAGGTTGGTGGTGATCCGGTGCAGCCAGCCCTCGAACGTGCCGGGGGTGTAGGTCGACAGCGAACGGAACACCCGGACGAAGACCTCCTGGGTGAGGTCCTCGGCGTCGTGCTGGTTGCCCGTCAGACGGTAGGCGAGCCGGTAGACGCGGGCGCTGTGCGCCTCGACGATCTCCTCCCAGGTGGGCGGAGTCCAGGTCTGCGCGTCGGGACCTTCGGTGAAGGTCGCGAGGGCGGGGGCCTCGGTGGCACCGTCGGTCGGCGTGGCGGCCGCGGGCTGGTCCAGGTCGGAGTGCGCAGGCTGGTTCATCACGGGCTTCGGCGTACGGGCCGACGCGGTGCCGCGGGAGTGCCGCCGCACAGGGACGTCGCCCTCGGCCACACCTCCTCGGTCGGCTCTTCTGCCCAGCAGGGCCACCACCATATCCACCTCACCCGTCAAGCCCGGATAAAAGTGCCCGGGAGGCCATCCGCACCCGGTCCGTCCTGACAACGGCCCGCCGCCGTACGCGGTTCCCGGTCGGCCAGTAATCTGTGCCAGGAAATATCGACATCCCTCGGCACCGGGCTGCCGCCCGGCGCTCCGAAAGAGGCAGCCATCAGCGAATTCGGGCCCGCACGTGCGGCCCTCGCCGACACCTTCGTGAGCGAGGACGCGGTGCTGACCTACGCCCGGGCCCAGTCCGCGCGGACCGGGATAAAGGCGATCGGGCCGAGCGGCGGGGCGTGCCTGCGGCTGCTGGCCGCCGCGCTGGACGCCAAGGCGGTCGCCGAGATCGGCACCGGCACCGGGGTATCAGGGGTCTACCTGCTGCGCGGGATGCGGCCGGACGGCGTGCTCACCACGGTGGACTCCGAACCGGTGCGCCAGCAGCTGGCCCGCGAGGCGTACCAGGCGGCCGGGTTCGCGGCCAACCGCTCCCGGTTCATACCGGGCCGGGCCCTGGAGGTGCTGCCCCGGCTCGCCGACGGCCAGTACGACCTGGTGTTCTGCGACGGCGACCCGGTCGAGTCCTGCGAGTACCTGCTGGAGGCGCTGCGGCTGCTGCGGCCGGGCGGGATGGTCTGCTTCGAGGGGGTCTTCCAGGAGGGCAGGCTGGCCGAACCGGAGCTCCAGGACCCGCAGACCGGCGCCGTCCGGGACCTGGTCCGGGACGTGCGGGAGAGCGAGGCCCTGCTGCCGGCCCTGCTGCCGGTGTCGGACGGGCTGCTCTGCGCCATCAAGCGCTGAGCCCGGCGCCATCGAGCGCCGAGCCCGGCGCCCCGCGGGGACCGGGCCCGGAAAACGTGCGGACCCGGGCCGACATGACGTCGTACCCGGGCCCGGCAGCACATCTCCAGGAGATGGCGAGCACCTGCTGCGGTCAGCCGCAGGCCTTCTTCAGGGCCTCGCCGAGGGCGTCGGCCTCGTCAGGCGTGAGCTCCACCACAAGGCGTCCGCCGCCTTCGAGCGGAACGCGCATGATGATGCCCCGCCCCTCTTTGGTGACTTCGAGCGGGCCGTCACCCGTCCGCGGCTTCATGGCCGCCATGCTCGTTCCCCTTCCTGCAACCGCTCAGCTACGCACCGGCAGTCCGTCCACCGCCGGTATCGAACGCATTGATCGGAAGCCATTATCCCGCATGCCACGGGCTGATGACCAACATCACTCTCGGTGCAACCACGGCCGGACCGCCCCCAACCGCCGCAAACCGCGTCATAAGCCCCGGCGTGGCGGCGGCACGGACAGCACCGGAAGGTGCGATACCTCACACTCCCCAGGCCCCCGTGTGCTCCGGCATCCTGACACACACGACCGACACCGCCTCGACCCCGGGAGCCCTCACCCATGTCCGATTCCGTGCTGTACGAGCTGGACGGCGGCCTGGCCGTCCTCACCATCAACCGCCCGGAGGCGATGAACGCGCTCGACGTCGCCACCAAGATCGCGCTGCGCGACGCCGTGACCGCCGCGGCCGCGGACCCGGCGGTGCGGGCCGTCCTGCTGACCGGGGCGGGCGAGCGGGCCTTCTGCGTCGGCCAGGACCTGAACGAGCACCTGACCCTGCTGAAGCGGGCCGAGGAGACCGGCGAGGGCGCGCTGCGGACCGTCGCCGAGCACTACAACCCGCTGGTGCGGGCGCTGGCCGGGATGCGCAAGCCGACCGTCGCCGCGGTCGGCGGGGTGGCGGCCGGAGCCGGCGCCTCGCTCGCCTTCGCCTGCGACTTCCGCTTCCTGTCCGACCGGGCCGGCTTCAACACCGCCTTCGCCGGGATCGGGCTGACCGCCGACTCGGGCGCCTCCTGGACGCTGCCCCGGCTGGTCGGGCACGCCAGGGCCACCGAGCTGCTGATGCTTCCCCGGACGGTCAAGGCCGCCGAGGCGATGGAGCTGGGCCTGGCCACCAAGGTGGTGCCGGCCGAGGAACTCGCCGCCACCGCCCGGGCCTTCGCCCGCGAGCTGGCCGAGGGCCCGACCGTCGCCTACGGCGCCATCAAGGAGTCGCTGGCGTACGGCGCCTCCCACTCGCTGGACGAACTCCTCGACAAGGAGGACGAGTTGCAGACGCTGGCGGGCGAGAGCGAGGACCACCGGATCGCGGTGCGCGCCTTCATCGCCAAGGAGAAGCCGAAGTACCTGGGCCGCTGAGGCGCGCGGGGGCCGACCACCCGGCCCCCGCGCCGGCGGTCAGCCCTTGGCGCCGGTGCGGACGTGGCAGTCCGCCAGGTGGTCGTCGACCAGCCCGCAGGCCTGCATCAGGGCGTAGGCGGTGGTCGGGCCGACGAAGCGGAAGCCCTCCTTCTTCAGCGCCTTCGCCAGCGCCGTCGACTCCGGCGTGACGGCCGGCACCTCGCTCAGCGTGCGGGGGGCCGGCCGGTCCGGCTCGGCGGCGAACCGCCAGATCAGCGCGTCCAGGCCGCCCTCCAGATCGCGGGCGACCCGCGCGTTGGCGATCGCCGCCTCGATCTTGGCCCGGTTGCGGATGATGCCGGCGTCGGCGAGCAGGCGCTCCTTGTCCGCCTCGCCGAACTCGGCGACCTCGGCGATCTCGAAGCCCGCGAACGCGGCCCGGAAGCCCTCGCGGCGGCGCAGGATGGTCAGCCAGGACAGGCCGGACTGGAAGGCCTCCAGGCAGACCCGCTCGAACAGCGCGTCGTCGCCGTGCACCGGACGGCCCCACTCGGTGTCGTGGTAGACCCGGTAGTCGTCGGTGGAATCGCCCCAGGCGCAGCGGCGCAGCCCGTCCGCACCGAGCACCGCGCCCTCGACCTCACCACTCATGCGCACCCGTTCACTTGTCGGCCCCCGGCTTCGCGTCCTCGGGGGTCTGCTCCCCGGCCGGCTGCTTGGCGAGCACCACGGCCGGCTCGACCACCTGGGCGAACTCCTCCAGGCCGGGCAGCGGCTCGGCCGCCGGGTCGGGGGCGGTGGTCGCCTCGACCGCGCCGCGCAGGTGGGCGGCGGCCTCCAGCTCGGCGATCCGCGCGTCGCGGTAGGCGAGTTCGGCGCCGAGGCGGTCCAGGACGTCGTCCACCTCGTCCATCCGGTAGCCGCGCAGCGCCATCGGCAGGCGCAGCTCGTCCACGTCCGCCTTGCCCAGCGGGCGGTCCTGCGGCAGTCGCGCGGAGATGCGGTCCGGTACCGCCTCCGGCATCGACCCACCCCCACCCAGCGCCACCAGGGCGGCACCACCGACCACCACGGCCATGGCGACCACGATCACCCAGAACACGAGCTGTCCTCCCGAACTCCCGGCCGGTCCGCTATGTGGTGGCAGGTAACCACACTGATCATGACAGCATGGTCCCTTAGTGAGGCCGGGGGCCATCATCGCACCCGCAGGAGCTGTGGAGGAGACATCGGTGGCACTGCGCCTGGGACCGCGGGAATTCGGTGACGACGAGCTGGTGATCATGGCGATCGTCAACCGGACGCCGGACTCGTTCTTCGACAAGGGCGCGACCTTCGCCGACCAGGCCGCCTTCGCCGCCGCGGACCGGGCGATGGCCGAGGGCGCGGCGATCCTGGACATCGGCGGGGTGAAGGCCGGGCCGGGAGACGAGGTCACGGTCGAGGAGGAACTGCGGCGCACCGTGCCCTTCGTGGCCGAGCTGCGCAAGCGCCACCCCGAGGCGGTCATCAGCGTGGACACCTGGCGGCACGAGGTCGGCGAGGCGGTCTGCGAGGTGGGCGCGGACCTGCTGAACGACGCCTGGGGCGGGGTGGACCCGGAGCTCGCCGAGGTGGCCGCCCGGTACGACGCCGGGCTGGTCTGCACCCACGCCGGCGGCGCCGAACCCCGCACCCGGCCGCACCGGGTCGGGTACGAGGACGTGATGGCGGACATCCTGCGGGTGACCGTGGGACTGGCCGAGCGCGCGGTGGAGCTCGGCGTGCGGCGGGACGCGGTGGTCATCGACCCGGGGCACGACTTCGGCAAGAACACCCGGCACTCGCTGGAGGCCACCCGGCGGCTGCCGGAGATGACCGCGACCGGCTTCCCGGTGCTGGTCTCGCTCTCCAACAAGGACTTCGTCGGCGAGACCCTGGACAAGCCGGTGAACGAGCGGCTGCTCGGCACCCTGGCCACCACCGCGGTCTCGGCCTGGCTGGGCGCGCGGATCTACCGGGTGCACCAGGTCGCGGAGACCCGCCAGGTGCTGGACATGGTCGCCTCGATCCGGGGCACCCGCGCCCCGGCGGTCGCCCGCCGGGGGCTGGCCTAGACCCCGGCCGGGCCGGGGCCTGCCCGCTGGTCCGGCCGACGGGGCGGCCGGGCGGCGGGGCTAGATCTCGCCGGCGGGCCGGCGGGCGTCGGCGAGGATCTTCATGACCTCGTCGATCTCGTCGGTGATGTGGAACAGCTCCAGGTCGTGCGGGGCCGCCTTGCCCTGCGCGACCAGGGTGTTCTTCAGCCACTCGTAGAGGCCGCCCCAGTAGGCGCTGCCGTAGAGGATCACCGGGAAGCGGGTGACCTTCTTCGTCTGCACCAGGGTGAGCGCCTCGAACAGTTCGTCCAGCGTGCCGAGGCCGCCGGGCAGGACCACGAAGCCCTGGGCGTACTTCACGAACATCGTCTTGCGGACGAAGAAGTAGCGGAAGTTCAGACCGAGGTCGACGAACTCGTTGAGGCCCTGCTCGAAGGGCAGCTCGATGCCGAGCCCGACGCTGAGGCCGCCGGCCTCGGAGGCGCCGCGGTTGGCGGCCTCCATCGCGCCCGGGCCGCCGCCGGTGATCACCGCGTAGCCGGCCTCGACGAGGGCCCGTCCGATCTCCACGCCCGCCTGGTACTCGGGCGAGTCGACCGGGGTCCGGGCGGAGCCGAAGACGCTGATCGCGGGCGGGAGTTCGGCGAGGGCGCCGAAGCCCTCGACGAACTCGGAGGTGATCCGCAGGACCCGCCACGGGTCGGTGTGCAGCCAGTCGGTGGGGCCGGTGGTGTCCAGCAGGCGCTGGTCCGTGGTGCTCGTGCCGACCTGGTCCCGGCGCACCAGCACCGGGCCCTTCTGCTTCTCGGGCCAGGCCTTCTTCTTCCGCGGCACCCCGACCTGCTCGGGACCGTGACCGTAGTGCTTCTCGTCTCCTGTGCCTGTCATGACGAAACCCTACGCCGATCTTCCCCCGTTTTCAGGCAACGGGGGAAGGTCGGTTGAGCAACCGGAAGGTGGCGTTCGGCCGCTGATCGTACGAGCTGAGCCGCGCGCGGCTCAGCTGGTCAGCCAGGCGCGCAGCCGCTCCTCGACCTCGGCGATGGCGCTCAGCGAGCAGTGCTCCTCGCGCTTGTGCGCCAGGTTCGGGTCCCCGGGGCCGTAGTTGACGGCCGGGACGCCGAGCGCGCTGAAGCGGGCGACGTCGGTCCAGCCGAACTTGGCCCGGGCCTGGCCGCCGGTGGCCGCCAGGAAGGCCTGGGCGGCCGGCTGGGCGAGTCCGGGCAGGGCGCCAGCGGCGAAGTCGGTGACGGTGAGCTCGAAGCCGTCGAAGACCTCGCGCACGTGCTTCTCCGCGTCGGCCTCGCTGCGGTCCGGCGCGTAGCGGAAGTTGACCGTGACGACGCACTCGTCCGGGATCACGTTGCCGGCCACGCCGCCGTCGATCCGGACCGCGTTCAGGCCCTCGCGGTACTCCAGGCCGTCGATCTCCACCCGGCGCGGCCGGTAGTCCGCGAGCCGGGTGAGCACCTCGGCGGCGTGGTGGATGGCGTTGTCGCCGAGCCAGCTGCGGGCCGCGTGGGCGCGCACGCCGGTGAGCCGCACCTGCGCCCGCAGGGTGCCCTGGCAGCCGCCCTCGACCATGCCGCCGCTGGGCTCCATCAGCACCGCGAAGTCGCCGGCCAGCCACTGCGGGTGGTCCTCGGCGAGGTGGCCCAGGCCGTTGCGGTGGGCCTCCACCTCCTCGCAGTCGTAGAAGACGAAGGTGAGGTCGCGGTTGGGCTCGGCGAGCGTGGCGGCCAGGCGCAGCTGGACGGCCACGCCGGACTTCATGTCCGAGGTGCCGCAGCCGTAGAGCAGGTCGCCCTCGACGTACGAGGGGAGGTTGTCGGCGATCGGCACGGTGTCCAGGTGGCCGGCCAGGACGACGCGCTCGGCCCGGCCCAGGTTCGTCCGGGCGACCACGTTGTTGCCGTGGCGGTCCACGGTGAGGTGCGGGTAGCCGCGCAGCGCGGCCTCCACGGCGTCGGCGAGCGCCTGCTCGTCGCCGCTCACCGAGGGGAAGTCGACGAGGCGGGCGGTCAGCGCGCCGCCGTCGAGAGTGAGGTCCAGGGGCGTCGGGTTCGGGCTGCTCATGGGCGCCAGCCTAGTCCGCGGCCCGGTGCGGGCCGGTGCGGCCGCCCGGTGACGCGGAGCGGCCCCCGCCGTCCCCGGGGGCGGCGCCCTGACGGCGAGTGGGCGGGCAACGGCAACCGGGAGGCGCCGCACATCCGTCCGAGTGGGTACGGTGTCGGATCAAGGAGCAGGCGCGAGAGGGGCGACGGTGGCCAGGAGAAGGAGCAGCGAGGAGCTGGGCGACGAAGGGGAGCCCACTCGCCGCCGCGGGCCGCTGCGCGCCCTGCTGATGGTGATCGTCGGGCTGCTCGGCCTGGCCCTGGTCGCCGGTCTGGCCGTGGTCGGGATCTGGTGGTTCGGCTTCAAGCCGGGCGCGTCCGAGGAGTGCACGGTGAAGACCGCGGCGGGCAGCGGCACGCTGGAGCTGCCGCAGGCCGCCAACGCCGCGACGATCGCCGCGGTGGCGCGCTCGCGCGGGCTGCCGGACCGGGCCACCACGATCTCGCTGGCGACCGCCATGCAGGAGTCCAAGCTGCGCAACCTGGCGGGCGGCGACCGGGACTCGATCGGCCTCTTCCAGCAGCGGCCGTCGATGGGCTGGGGCACCCCGGCGCAGATCTCGGACCCGGTGTACGCGACCAACAAGTTCCTGGACGGCCTGGTCAAGGTCCCCGGCTACACCCGGATGCCGCTGACCGACGCCGCGCAGACGGTGCAGAAGAGCGGCTACCCGCAGGCCTACGCCAAGCACGAGACCAAGGCGACCCTGCTCACCTCGGCGCTGGCCGGCCGGGAGCCCGCCTCGTTCTCCTGCGTGGTGCACGACTACGCCAAGCCGGATCCGGCGGACTCCGCCTCCGCCTCCCCGGGCGCGACCCCGGGCGCCACCGCGACCCCGGCCGCGGCGCCGGACCGGGCCCAGGTGCTGTCCGACCGGGTGCGCCGGGAGTTCGGCCGCACGGTGACGCCGGCGACCGGCTACACCTCGACCATCAAGGGCGCCGAGAACGCCGTCTCGCTGACCCCCGACCCGGCCACCGCCGCGCTGACCTCCTCCTCGGACGCGGGGGCGGACGGCGGAGCGGTCGCCGAGCGGGCGAGCGGCTGGGAGGTCGCCCACTGGGCGGTCGCCCAGGCCCAGCAGCTGGGCATCGCGACGGTCGCCTACGACGGGAAGATCTGGCGCAAGTCCAAGTCCGAGGACGGCTGGCAGAGCCAGACCTCGGGCACCTCGACCAAGCTCGTCCAGGTCACTCTGGCCCCGGCCGACAAGGGCTGACGCACTGGTGTTCGGGTTGCCGCCGGTCGGGTGATTCCGGTCAACCCCGGTGGACCGACCCCCCGTTCCGGCGAACCGGGATGGAGAACCGTCACTGCCCTTGGCCGGGGCCGGTTCGGCGACGTCCGACCGGGCCCGGCGGGCACCCCTGTCGTGGTCGTACGATCCGATGATCGGCCAGGAAGCTTCCTTGCACCGGCCGAAACCTTCTGGCTTCTCAAGCGGTAACAACGTCGTCCGCCCGATCGGCCACACCCGGCCCCCGGGGCGGACGGGACGGACCCAGACCCCTTCGAGGAGCCCCATGTCTCACCCCCTCACGCGCCGGATCGCCCAGGCCGCGCTCGTCGTGGCCGCCGGAGCGACCCCGCTGCTCGCCGCCGGCTCCGCGTCCGCCCTGGGCGGAGACGCCCTGCTGCCCAAGAGCGACCTCGCGGCACCGCTGGGCCAGCTGACCAACACCGACACCGGCTCCACCCTCCAGCACACCACCCACCAGCTCGGCCAGGCCGCCGGCACCACCGGTGCGGCCACCGTCGCCGCGGGCGTACCGGCCTCCGCCGACGCCGCCGGCAACATCGTCGCCCAGCAGCTGCCCGAGGCCAACGAGAAGGCCGGCTCGCTGACCGCCCCGGTCGACCAGACCGCCGCGACGGCCGGCCAGCTCTCCTCGGTCACCCCGAAGGTCACCTCGGCCCTGGCCGGCAAGCTCGGCGAGGCCGTCACCGGCAGGAGCACGGCCACCCGCAGCGCCACCGCCGGCACCGGCCCGCTCGACGGGCTCACCTCGGGCCCGGTCACCCAGACCCTGCCGGCCGCCGGGACCCTCACCGGCGCCGTCCCCGGCGGCACCGCCGTCGCCGACGCCCTGCCCGTCGGCGCGGTGCAGCGCGCGCTGCCGCTCGGCTCCGTCGAGCAGGCCCTGCCGGCCGACCTGCCCGCCACCGACGTGCTCGGCCTGGCCGAGCACGGGTCGGCCAACCGCCTCGGCGGTGCCGACCTCGGTTCGAACAGCCCGCTGTCCGGCCTGACCGGCGCGCTCGGCCCGCTCGGCGGCCTGCTGGGCAGCCTCAACGGCGGCGGCCTCAACGGCCTGCCGCTGTAACCCCCGCCTCCGCGGAGAACCCCGAAGGGGGCCGGTGTCCGTGACACCGGCCCCCTTCGCCGTACAGTCGTCCGGGTGCGGTCAGCGCGCCGCGCCCAGCCGCTCCACGGCCGCGGCGACCCGCTCGTCGGTCGCCGTGAACGCGACCCGCACGAAGCGGTCGCCGGCCGGCCCGTAGAAGTCGCCGGGCGCCACCAGGATGCCCAGCCCGGCCAGTTCGGCCACCGTCTCCCAGCACGGGCGGTCCTGGGTCGCCCACAGGTAGAGGCTCGCCTCGGAGTGCTCGATCCGGAAGCCGTACGCCTCCAGCGCCGCCCGCAGGGCCGAGCGCCGGGCCGCGTACCGCTCGCGCTGCTCGGCCACGTGCGCGTCGTCCGCGAGCGCGGCGACCGTCGCCGCCTGGACCGGCGCCGGCACGATCATGCCGCCGTGCTTGCGCACCTCCAGCAGCTCCTTGACCACCACCGGGTCGCCCGCCACGAAGGAGGCGCGGTAGCCGGCCAGGTTGGAGCGCTTGGAGAGCGAGTGCACGGCCAGCAGGCCCTCGTGGCCGTCGCCGCAGACGTCCGGGTGCAGGACCGAGACCGGGTCGGCCTCCCAGCCCAGCTCCAGGTAGCACTCGTCGCTGACCAGCAGGGCCCGGTGCTCCCGGGCCCACTCGACGGCGCGGCGCAGCTCGTCCGCGCCCAGCACCCGGCCGGTCGGGTTGGACGGCGAGTTCACCCAGAGCAGGCGCACCCGGGAGCCGTCCAGCTCGTCCACCGAGTCGTACTCGACCGGCTCGGCGCCGCACAGCCGGGCGCCCACCTCGTAGGTCGGGTAGGCCAGGCGCGGGTAGGCGACCTGGTCGCCGGGGCCGAGGCCGAGCTGGGTCGGCAGCCAGGCCACCAGCTCCTTGGAGCCGACGGTCGGCAGCACGGCCTGCGGGCCGATCCGCGCGCCGAGCCGGCGGTGCAGCCAGCCGGCGATCGCCTCGCGCAGCTCCGACGGCCCCCAGACGGTCGGGTAGCCGGGGGTGTCGGTGTGCGCGGCCAGCGCCTTCTGGACGACCTCGGGGACCGGGTCCACCGGGGTGCCGACGGAGAAGTCGCAGAGCCCGCCCGGGTGGGCCAGGGCGGTCGCCTTGTACGGTTCCAGCTTGTCCCAGGGAAAGACCGGGAGCTTGTCCGAAACGCGACGCGCCGCCCCCGGGTGGCCCGGGAACGGCGCGCGCGTGCTGTTGGTGCTCACAGCTGTTCTGCCACCGATCGTCAGTGGTCGGCGTTCTGCGGCGGCAGAGCGGCGATGAACGGGTGGTCACGCTCGATCAGGCCGAGCTTCGAGGCGCCACCGGGCGAACCCAGGTCGTCGAAGAACTCGACGTTCGCCTTGTAGTAGTCCTTCCACTCCTCCGGAGTGTCGTCCTCGTAGAAGATCGCCTCGACCGGGCAGACCGGCTCGCACGCGCCACAGTCGACACACTCATCCGGGTGGATGTAGAGCGATCGCTCGCCCTCGTAGATGCAGTCAACCGGGCACTCTTCGATGCACGCCTTGTCCTTCACGTCGACACAAGGCTGCGCGATGACGTAGGTCACGCTGTCGTTCCTCCTCGGAAGGGCCTGGTGGCCCGTTCTGTTCTGCTGCCGTGCGCGGTGAGCGCGGCGTCGTCGATGCCCGCCCCTAGTATCGCGGGTCGGAGACCGCAAATGCACAGGAGGTGGCCAGATGGCGACGGTCAACCCGGTCGGCGACCGTCCGGAGGTCCGGATAGATCGCTCTGACGTGGGACGACGCGTGTCGGTCCGACGCCTCGCGGAGTTCGTGGACGACCGGCCGGTGTTCCGGGATTCGATCGGCGTGCTCACATCGTGGGACGATCATGGGCTGACGATCGCCCCGCGTTCCGGCGATCCGGTGCACTTGCCGGAGAAGCTGCTGGTCGCGGGCAAGGTCGTGCCGCCGTTTCCGGTTCGGCGGGCCCCGTTGCCGGTCACCGCGCCGGTCGAACTGCAGCGGATCGCGGGCCGCGGCTGGCCGGCCGTCGAGCAGGAGCCGCTCGGCGAGTGGACGCTGCGCGCCGCCGCCGGGTTCACCCGGCGGGCCAACTCCGTCCAGGCGCTCGGGGACCCGGGGCTGCCGCTGCCTCAGGCGCTGGCGGCCGTCCGCGCCTGGTACGCGGCGCGCGGGCTGCCCGCGTACGTCGAGGTGATCTCCCCCGGCTCGCCGACCGCGCTGGTCGCCGAACTCGACCGGCTCGGCGCCGGGTACGCGCCCACCCTGGTCCGCACCGCCCCGCTGGCCGGGCTCGCCCGGGTCGGCACCGGGCACGAGCGGGTCCGGCTGGCGCGGACCGCGGACGACCGGTGGCTGTCGGTGTACCGGCGGGTGAGCGGCGACCCGGCCGTCGAGGAGGCCGCCCGGCAGGTGCTGCACGGCGGGCCCTCCGTCTGGTTCGCCACCGTGCCGGGCGCCCCCGGGCAACCCCCGCTGGCGATCGGACGCTGCGTCGTCGAAGGGGACTGGGCCTGCTTCGGAGCGATCGAGGTCCAGCCGTACGCCCGGCGGGCCGGGCTGGCGACGGCGGTCATGGCGGTGCTCGCCTCGCGCGCGGCCGAGGAGGGGGCGAGGGGCGGGTACCTCCAGGTCGAGGCGGAGAACGCGGGGGCGATCGCGCTCTATGACGGACTCGGCTTCACGACCAGTCACACTTACCACTACGCCCTTCTTCCCCAGGGGTAGCCGCCGGGCCGTACCGTCCGACCGATCACCCGCCCTGTCCGCCCGACCGTCCGTCCGCCGCCTTGTCCGTCCGCCGTACGAAAGCCGTCGCCGTCACCGTGACCGAGCAGAGCAGAGACCGCTTCCGGACCGCCGCCCGCGCCGAGCAGCCCGACCCGGTGCTGCTGTGCCTGCTCGCCGCCGCCGAGCACGGCATGGTGCCCGACCCCGGCGACCCCGGCGAGCCGCCCGGCGTGGACGCACTGCTCGCCGCCTGCGAGGCCGCGCTGGAGCGGCACGCGGCGGCCGTCCGGCAGGCCGTCGCCGAGCGGGCGCCCACCGGGCCGGAGGAGACGGCCGCCCTGCTCGCCGCGGTGCTCGGCGGACGGGAGCGCTTCCACGGACGGCAGTCGGACTACCGGCGCCTGGAGTCCTCGCTGCTGCCCGAGGTGCTGCGGCGGCGGCGCGGACTGCCGATCACGCTCTCGCTGGTGTGGATGGCGGTCGGGCGGCGCGCCGGGCTGACCGTCCACGGCATCGCGCTGCCCGGCCACTTCATCGTCGCGGTGGGCGGCCCGGCGGGCGGCGATGACTACGTCCTGGCCGACCCGTTCCACGGCGGGCGGCTGCTCGACCCGGAGGACGTCGAACGGCTGGTCGCCGCCGCCGGGCAGGAGTTCACCCCCGCCCTGCTCACCCCGGCCCAGCCGCTGGAGATCGTGCTGCGGGTGCTCGGCAACATCCGGGTCTGGGCCGCCGACCGCCCCGAGCACGCCCGCACCCAGCTGTGGGCCACCGAACTCTCCCTGCTGCTGCCCCGGCACCCGGCCCAGCTGCGCCTGGAACGGGCCGAACTCCTCGTCCGCACCGGGGACTTCCTCGGCGGATCGGCGGAGATGGACGCCTACGCGCAGATCCTGGACACCTTCGACCCGGACACCGCCGCCAAGGTCCGCCAGGAGGCCCGGGCGGCCCGGCACCGGCTCAACTGACCCGCCCGCCTACAGCCAGCCCTTCTCGCGGGCGATCCGCACCGCCTCGGTACGGTTGCGGGCCCCGGTCTTCTGGATCGCCATCGACAGGTAGTTGCGCACCGTCCCCTCGGACAGGTGCAGCCGCCGGGCGATGTCCGCGTTCACCGCGCCGTCCGCGGCCGCGCCCAGCACGTCCCGCTCGCGCGGGGTCAGCGGGTCGGCGCCCTCCGCCAGCGCGGCGGCGGCCAGCACCGGATCGATCACCCGCTCGCCGCGCAGCACCCGGCGGATCGCCTCCGCCAGCTCGGCGGCCGGCGCGTCCTTCACCAGGAAGGCGTCCGCGCCCGACTCCATCGCCCGGCGCAGGTAGCCGGGCCGGCCGAAGGTCGTCGCGATGACCACCTTCGTCCCGGGCGCCCGGCCGCGCAGCTCGGCGGCCGCCTCGATGCCCGTCATCCCCGGCATCTCGATGTCCAGCACGGCGACCTGCACGTCGTTCGCGAGCACCGCCGCCACCACCTCGTCCCCGCGGCCGACCTGCGCGACGACATCGATGTCCCCCTCCAGCCCGAGCAGCGCGGCCAGCGCCTCCCGGACCATCCCCTGGTCCTCGGCGAGCAGCACGCGGATCGAGGCCCCGTTGTCAGTGTCGTTCATGGCCACGACCTTAGGGCGTGCCCGGCGACGGCGACGGGCTTGTGTCTCCGGTAAGGGGAGGGTCCAGAGTGAGGTCCATGGACGGCAGCGACACCCTCTACTCGATCGGCGAGCTCGCCCGGCGCACCGGACTCACCGTCAAGGCCATCCGGTTCTACGCCGACACCGGCCTGGTGCCGCCCACCGACCGCACCGCGGCCGGCTACCGGCGGTACGACGTCCACGCGCTCGCCCGGCTGGACCTCGTCCGCACCCTGCGCGAACTCGGGCTCGACCTGCCCGCGATCCGCCGGGTGCTGGAGCGGGAGGCCCCGCTGCGGGAGGTCGCCGCCGCGCACGCCGAGGCGCTGGAGGTGCAGATCCGCACCCTCCGGCTGCGCCGGGCGGTGCTGCTCGCCGTCGCCCAACGCGGTTCCACACCCGAGGAGATGAGACTCATGCACAAGCTCGCCGCACTCTCCGACGCCGAACGCCGGCGCCTGATCCACGACTTCGTCGACGAGGTCTTCGGCGGCCTGGACGCCAACCCGGAGTTCGTCGCCATGATGCGCTCGGCCATGCCCGAACTTCCCGACGAGCCAAGGGCGGAGCAGGTCGAGGCCTGGGTGGAACTGGGCGAACTCGTCCAGGACCCGGACTTCCGCGCGGCGGTGCGCCGGATGGCCGAGCACCAGGCCGCCGAGCGCGCCGACGGGGACCGCACCGGCCTGCACGTCGAGCTCACCGGGACGGTGACCTCCCTGGTCCGGGCCGCACTGGCGGCCGGCGTCGCCCCCGCCTCCCCCGAGGCCGACCCCGTCGTCGCCGCCCTCGCCGCCGCCTACGCCGAGGCCTTCGACCGCCCGGACGACACCGCGCTGCGGCGGTGGCTGCTCGACCGCCTCGGAACGGCCGACGACCCCAGGGCCGAGCGCTACTGGCAGCTGATGGCGACCGTCAACGGCTGGCCGGTGCCGGAGAACCTGCGGGACGTATTCGAGTGGTTCACCGGGGCCCTGCGGGCCAGACTGTCGGAATGATCACTCTGGAACCGCTGCACCCCGACCACGCCGAGGACCTGCTCGACTTCGAACGCGCCAACCGCGCCCACTTCGCCCGCAGCATCCCGGACCGCGGTGACGACTACTTCACCGGGTTCGCGGACCGCCACGCCGCCCTCCTCGCCGAACAGGCCGCGGGCACCTGCCGGTTCCACGTCGTCCGCGACGCGGCCGGCGAGCTGGTCGGCCGCGTCAACCTCGTCGACCTCGCCGACGGCGGCGCCGAGATCGGCTACCGGGTCGCCGAGTCCGCCGCCGGCCGCGGCGTCGCCACCGCCGCCGTCGCCGAGGCGTGCCGGCTCGCCGCCACCGCGTACGGACTGCGCTTCCTCACCGCCGTCACCACCCGCGACAACCCCGCCTCGCAGGCCGTCCTCGCCCGGAACGGCTTCGCGTTCCGGCACGAGTTCCTCCTCGGCGACCGCCCCGCCCTCGCCTACCGCCGCGACCTGACCGACCTCGGCTGAGGCACGCCGACGGGCGGCCCCGGCAGTCCGGCGGGCAGGGCGACCGGCCGAAGGGCCCGTGCCGCGCCGGGGAGTACGGGAGCCGGGTGGAGGGGGGGGGAGGGAGGGGGGGGGTGCCGCTCCAGCAAAAGAGGCCTGGGGGGCGTGGCTGTTTTGTCTGGGATGGGGTGGTGGGGGGGTAGTGGGTCGCGGGGAG
>NZ_JBHVJT010000044.1:38047-78523 GCF_042798815.1 Kitasatospora sp. NPDC057738
GGGGGGGGGGGGGGGAGCCGTAGGGGGGGGGTGGGGGGGTGGGGGGGGGGGGGGGGAGGGGGGGGGGGGGAATTACGCTCCCTCCTCCCCCCCGCTACGGCAGCCAGCGCCGGGCGGCCTCGACGCTGTCGGCGGGGCTGGTGTTGAAGGCGATGGCGGCCTGCGGGGCGTGGCGGCGGACGAGGTTGACGACGAGTTCGAAGAAGGGCAGGGCCGACTCGGGCTTGCGGATGCCGCCGCCGATGACGACGACGTCCCACCCGCGCCCGGCGAGGGCCGCGACCACGGCGGGTTCGGCGGTGTCGTCGGGCGCGACCAGCGCGACGGCGGCGTCGATGCCCTGCTCGGCGAAGCGGGCGAGTTCGGCGTCGAGGAGGGCCCGCACGGCGTCGCCGTCCGTGCCGGGGACGGTGTGCGGGTCGAAGCCGAGAACGAGAACGGTGGGCATGTCCGAAAGGACGCTCACCCCGGCTGCCCGGGTTCCCCGCGCAGGAAGCGGGCCGCGTCGGCGAGGGTGAGCTTGGGGTCGCTCCAGGAGCAGACCTCCAGCCAGGAGAGCCGGCCGTCCTCGGCGAAGAGCAGGATCTCGCCGTCGGAGCCGATCGCCGCCTCGGCCACCACGTCCGAGCGGGCGCCGTCCGCGACGCCGGCGAAGAGGGCCGTGCTGCAGCCGCACCGGCAGCGGGACTCCACGCGCAGGTGCGGGACCTGGGCGCGCAGGGGGTGGCCCTCCGGGAGGAGGACGTCGAGGACGCGGGCGACATCGGTGGGAAGGAGAGTCATGGGCGTCTGCGCAATCGTGTGGTGAGGGCCGACAGTTCGTCGACCCGCAGGAGGTGGGCGAGCAGGAGGTAGCCGACAACGAGGGTGGCGGCGGCCGGCGCCAGGCCGTACCGCGCGGTCCACCAGGCCGCGGTGGCGGCCGGGAGGGCGGCGAGCAGCAGCCTGGCGTGGTCGCCCAGGACCCGCACCGGGCCGAGGCGGCGCCGCAGCAGCAGGGAGGCGCCCAGGACGGTCAGCAGGAACGAGCCCCCGTAGCAGCCGGCCATCCCGGTGACGGCCCAGCGCAGCGGCAGCAGCCGGTGGCAGAGCACCGCCCCCAGGGCCGTGGCGGCGACCGGCAGCAGGTTGAGCAGGAAGGGCGTGCGGCTGTCGCCCAGCGCGTAGAAGGCGCGGGTCAGCGCGTACGAGGCCGAGTAGAGGACCAGGCCGGGCGCGAAGGCGGTCAGCATCCCGGCGATGGCCCGGACGTCGGCGGGGTCGGTGCTCCCGTGCCCGAAGGCGAGCGCGCACAGCTGCGGCGCGAGGACCGCGAACCCGCAGGCCGCCGGGACGGTGACCACCGCGACGGTGCGCACGGTCCGGGCGAGCAGCGCCCGCACGGCCCGCGGGGAGTCGGCGGACGCGCTGAGCGCGGGCACCGCCGCCGTCACCAACGACACCGTGACGACCCCGTGCGGCACGATCCACAGCAGGTACGCGCTGCTGTAGGCGGTGTACCCGACGCCCGGCAGCCCTGCCGCGGCGGCCTGCGCGCCGACCGAGGTCGACAGCCTGGTGACCACCCAGTAGCCCGCCTGGTCGGCGAGCACCAGCAGCAGCGTCCACCCGGCGGCGCGCAGCGGCTCGCCGAGCCCCGCCCGCCGCCAGTCCCAGCGCGGCCGCAGCCGTACCCCGGCCGCCCGCAGGCAGGGCAGCAGCACCAGGCCCTGGGCCACCACGCCGGCCGTCGTCCCGGCCCCGAGCACCGTCAGGTCCCGCTCGTCGAAGGAGCGGTGGCCGACGAAGGCGCCGAACACCCCGATCACCACCAGGTTGTTGAGCACCGGCGCCCACGCCATCGGCGCGAACCGCCGCCGGGCGTTGAGGAGTTGGCCGAGCACCGTGAACAGCCCGTAGAAGAACACCTGCGGCAGGCACAGGTACGCCAGCAGCACCGTCCGGTCCAACTGGGCACCGTCGTACGAGGTGTAGGCCCGCACCACGTACGGCGCACCGGGCACCACGACCGCCGTCAGCACCAGCAGGGCGACCACCAGCACCGTCACCAGCCGGTCGGTGTGCGCCGCCCCGCCGTCCGCCGACTCCTTGGCGGCGCGCACCAGATGGGGCACCAGCGCGGTGTTCAGCGCACCGCCGATCAGCAGCACGAACAGGATGTTGGGCACCGTGTTGGCCACGTTGTACCCGTCCGCGAGCAGCCCCGAGCCGAGGACCGCCACCAGCAGCGCCGAGCGGACGAAACCGGTGGCCCGGGAGACCACCGTCCCGGCCGCCATCACCAGGCCGGGCGGGAGCGCACGGCGCGGCCTGCGGTGCCGGACGGGCACCGCGGGGCCTTCCGGAACACTCATCCGCCGGTCCCTCCCGCTCCGAGCAGCGCCGACCCGGACGGATCGGCGAAACCGGCGAGAGCATGCTCCGGTTCCCCTGAAGCGAGGCTGAGAAAGCTGAAGGCGGCTTAAGGAACGGATCCGGCGCCGATGGCATCCTGATCCGCATGGAGATTCTGGTGGTGGAGGACGACGCCCAGGTCGCGGCGGCCGTACGGCGCGGTCTGGAGGCGGAGGGCTACACCGTCGACCTCGCCCCGGACGGTCTCACCGGCCTGCGGCTGGCCCAGCGGCACGCCTACCGGGCGATCGTGCTCGACATCATGCTGCCCGGCCTGAACGGCTACAAGGTGTGCGAGGCGCTGCGCTTCGACGGCGTCACCACCCCGATCCTGATGCTGACCGCCAAGGACGGCGAGTACGACGAGGCCGAGGGCCTGGACACCGGCGCCGACGACTACCTCACCAAGCCGTTCTCCTACCTGGTCTTCCTGGCCCGGCTGCGCGCCCTGCTCCGCCGCAGCCAGACCCCGGGCCCGCTGCTGCGGGTCGGCGACCTCTGGCTGGACCCGGCGGGCCGCCGCTGCGGCCGGGGCGGCGCCGAGATCACCCTCACCGAGCGGGAGTTCGCCGTCCTGCGCTGCCTGGCCGAGCACCCCGGCGAGGTGCTCTCCAAGCGCCGGATCGTCGACGAGGTGTGGGACATCGCCTTCGACGGCGAGGAGTCCATCGTCGAGGTGTACGTCAGCATGCTGCGCCGCAAGGTGGACACCCCGTTCGGCGTCCGCTCGATCACCACGGTGCGCGGCGCCGGCTACCGACTGGAGACCGCACCGTGCTGAGCCGCCTCTCCACCCGCCTGCGCACCTCGCTGGCGGCCGGACTGACCGCGCTGCTGCTGCTCGGCGGCGGCGCCTGGTGGCTGCGCGGCCACCTGTACGACGCCCAGTTGGAGGCCGCCCAGGCGGAGGCCAAGTCGCAGTCCCACGACCTCAGCAACGGCTACAAGCTCGGCCAGCAGCTGGTGGACAACTGGAGGCTGCCGTACGTGGTGCTGGGCGGCGACGGCCAGGTGCTGTTCATGGGCGGCACGCTGACCACCCAGCACCTGGCCGGGCCCCCGCCCGCCTCCGTGCCGCACCTGGCCCGGGACGACTGGCAGTCCGTCCAGCGGATCACCATCGGCCCCGCGGGCACGGCCGCGGCCAACCGCTACTCGGGACGCACCTTCACCGCGATGGGCAGCTGGAGCCCCCTGCTGCGCAAGGACGGCGACCAGACGAAGCCGATGGCCGGCCCGTTCACGGTGTACGTGCTGGTCACCCCGTTCGCCGCCGAGGCCTCGCTGCACACCATCGACCCGGTGCTGCAGCTGGGCGTGCCGGCCGCCGCGCTGCTGGTCGCACTGGTGGCCTGGGCGGCGACCAGCCGGGCGCTGCGCCCGGTGGAGGCGATCCGCGCCGGGCTGGCCGAGATCGGCGAGCACCGGCTGGACCGCCGCGTCCCGGTGCCGCGCGCCGGCGACGAGCTCACCCGGATGGCCCGGACCACCAACGCCACCCTGGACCGGCTGGAGCGCTCCGCCGTGCAGCAGCAGCGCTTCGTCGCGGACGCCTCGCACGAGCTGCGCAGCCCGATCGCCGCGCTGCGCACCAATCTGGAGGTGTCGCTGGCGCACCCCGAGCGCACCGACTGGCCGGCCACCACCCGGGAGGCGCTCACCTCGGTCGAGCGGCTCCAGCAGCTCACCGAGGACCTGCTGTTCCTGGCCCGGGACTCGCACCCGGCGTCGGCCGGCCGGCTCACCGACGTCGACCTGTCCGCCGTGCTGCGCGAACTCGCCGACCAGTACCGCCCGGTCGTCGGCGCCCGGCTCGCCCTGCTGGTGGACGCGCCCGAAGCGGTGCTGGTGCGCGGCAGCCGCATCCGGCTGCACCGGCTGGTGCGCAACCTGCTGGACAACGCCCAGCGGCACGCGGCCGCCGAGGTGGTGCTGTCCGTGCGGCACACCGTGCACGGCTGTGTCCTGGAGGTCCGGGACGACGGCCCGGGCGTGCCGCCGGAGGACCGCGAGCGGATCTTCGAGCCGTTCACCCGGCTCGACGAGGCCCGCAGCCGGGACGCCGGCGGCAGCGGTCTGGGCCTGGCCATCTCGGCGGACATCGCGACCCGGCACGGCGGCACCCTGCGGGTCGCCCACGCCCCGTACGGCGCCCGCTTCGTGCTGGAACTGCCGTCGGCCGGACGGGACTCCTAGTCCGGGGCGTGGCCGGGGCGCCTCTAGGGCGTGGCCGCGGACACCGTCCGCAGCGGCACCGAGGCCCTCAGCCGAAAGCCCCTCCCCCGCTCCCCCGGCCCGGTCTCCAGCCGCCCGCCGACCAGGGCCAGCCGCTCCTCCAGCCCGGACAGGCCGTTGCCCGGTTGGGACTTGCCCGGCCCGCGCCCGTTGTCGGTGATCTCCAGGACGGCGCAGCGCTCGCCGCTCGCCTCCCAGCTCTCGTCCGCCGTCACCGTGCAGACGGTGGCGCCCTCGCCGTGCCGGACCACGTTGGTGACGGCCTCGCGCAGCGCCCAGGCCAGCGCCCCGGTCTCCTCGTCGGCCAGCGACGGCCAGGCGTCCACCAGCTCCGGCGCGGCCTCCAGCCGGACCTGCGCGGCGGCCAGCGCGGTACGGGCGGCGGCCAGTTCGACCGGCAGGGTCGGGCGACGGAAGCCGGTCACCGCCTCCCGGACGTCGATCAGCGACTGCCGGGCGACCTGCTCGATGTCGGCGACCTGCGCCCGCGCCGCCTCGTCCTTGCCGGCGTCCATGAACCGCCCGGCCAGCTCGCTCTTCAGGGTGATCAGCGACAGCGAGTGCCCGAGCAGGTCGTGCAGGTCGCGGGCCAGCCGCAGCCGCTCCTCGGAGGCCGCCAGGTGGGCGACCGCGGCCCGGGCCTCGCGCAGCTCCTTCATGGTGGCGACGAGCCGCTGCAGACCGGTCATCGCGATGCCGGAGAGGAAGGCGCTGAGCGCGAAGGTGGAGACGTTGTCGACGCCGGCCCCGATGCCCGTCCCGACGGCGGCGGTGAGCACGGCCATGGCGACCAGGGCGCGCAGCGCGTAGTGGGTCGGCACGATGATCGCGACGCACACCGAGGCGTAGATGAACAGCGTCAGGAACGCGGCTCCGAGGCCGACCGGGGCGGCGACGGCGAGCCCGACCATCGTCGTGACGACCACCAGGCAGGCCCGCGGCCGCATCCCGGCCTGCGAGCGGAAGACCACCAGCAGCACGTAGGCGGCCACGAACCCGGCCAGGCAGCACCAGCCGAGCACCGTCCCGGCCGTGGTGTGGCCGCCGTTCAGCAGGTCGCCCGCCGGGTAGGCCAGGTAGAGCATCCACAGCATCATCCAGGCGACCTTGACCAGCAGCTGGCGCCTGCTCTCCACCGGGGAACCGGGCACGTTCATGAAGGACGCGCGCGCCACGCCCGCCTCCGGCGGTTCGTCGGGGCGGTGGGCCTGGCGCGCGTCACTCATGTCGATCATCATGCCTGGCGGCTGTCGCGGCGGTACAGGGCCGCCGCGGCGGCGCCGAACACCACGAGGAAGGCGGCCAGCCCGGCGACCGCGCCGGTGTCCAGGGAGTGCCCGGGCCGGGTGAAGTCGGCCAGCCGGTTGTACAGGTACACCGGGTTGAAGCGGGCGAACCTCTCCAGCGAGCCGCTCACCGGGAACCAGGTGCCGCCGAGCAGGGCCATCGCCATGTAGGTGATCATCACGATCGGCTGCACCGCGTCCGGCGCCGCCGCGTACCCGAGCGCCACCCCGAGCGCGGCGAAGACGAAGCTGCCCAGCCAGAGCGCGGCCGCCAGCCCGAGCCACTGCGGCACGCTCAGCGAGACGCCCTGGCTCGCGCCGACCGCGAAGACCACCAGGATCGCCGGCAGCGTGGTGACGGCGGTCGCCGCGATCTTGCCGACGGTGTACGCCCGGCCGGGCAGCGCGGTCAGCCGCAGCTGGCGCACCCAGCCGCTCTTGCGCTCCAGCGAGATCCGCTGCGCGCTGCCGGTCAGCACCGCGCCGACCGCGCCGAAGGTGGCCATCGAGACCATGAAGTAGGTCTTCACCGGCAGGCCCCCGGCGAGCTGGGTGGAGCCGTAGGCGTTGATGAAGAAGAAGTACATCAGCGCCGGGTAGGCGACGGTGAAGAGCAGGTAGCGCCGGTTGCGGAGGGTCCGCAGGATCTCCAGCCGGATCAGGGTGGTCATCGCACGGTCTCCTTCTCGGTGCTCTCGCGGCCGGCGTCCCCGGCGCCGTCCTCGCGGTCCAGTTCGCCGGTGATGGTCAGGAAGGCCTGCTCCAGGCCCACGCCGGCGACCTCCAGCCCGCGCGGGTACAGCCCCGCCCGGTAGATCCCGGCCACGGTGGCGTCGGCGTCCGCGGTCCGGATCCGTACCGTCCGCACCCCCGGGACCCTCGCGGTGACGTCCAGCGACCGCACGCCCGGCAGGGTGCGCAGCACGGGCTCCTCGAACCCGCCGTCCGCGTCGTGGAGTTCGAAGGCGACCCGGCGGGCGCCGGCCCGCGCCTTGATCTCCGCCGAGCTGCCGTCGGCGATCAGCCGGCCCCGGTGCAGCACCAGGACGCGGTCGGCGATCGAGTCGGCCTCCTCCAGGTAGTGGGTGGCGAACAGCACCGTGCGCCCGGCGTCGGCCTGCGCGCGCATGCTCGCCCAGAACGACTGCCGCACGCCGACGTCCATGCCGGTGGTCGGTTCGTCCAGCACGATCAGGTCGTTGTCGCCGGCGATGGCCAGGGCGAAGCGGACCCGCTGCTCCTGGCCGCCGGACAGCTTGTCGACCCGCCGCTCCGCCAGCTCGGTGATCCCGGCGTCGGTCAGCACCTCGGTGACCGGCCGGCCGCGCGGGTGCACGTCGCAGGCGAGCCGCACCAGCTCGCGCACCTTGACGTCGGTCATCAGCCCGCCGCTCTGCAGCATCGCGCCGACCCGGCCGGCCTCGATCGCCGCCCGCGGGGTGCCGCCGAACAGGGTCACGCTGCCCCGGTCGGGCTCGCGCAGGCCGAGCAGCAGGTCCAGGCTGGTGGACTTCCCGGCGCCGTTCGGCCCGAGCAGGGCGACGGTCTCGCCCGGCCTCAGCACGAGGTCCAGTCCGTCCACGGCGCGCACCCGCCCGTAGCTCTTGCCCACGCCGCGGAAGGCGGCCACCTCGGTACCCATCGCCCGGCTCCTCTCCCTGATGGTGTCACGCTCGTGGCGTCACGGTCGGTGCTGTTCGCACCACCTCAGAGTCCCGCGCGGGCGGGTGGCGGCGGCAGTGTCCGCCGTCGTGCCTTCGGCATGACGGATGTCATGCCGGCGGCCGGTACCCCCGTCAGGGGCACCGGCCGCCGAAAGCGCTGGTCGGACGGGTGTCACACCCCCAGCGAGCGCTTCACGAAGTCGACCTGGAGCAGCAGCAGGTTCTCCGCGACCTCCTCCTGCGGGGTCATGTGGGTGACGCCGGACAGCGGCAGCACGGTGTGCGGGCGCCCGGCGGCGAGCAGCGCCGAGGACAGCCGCAGGGTGTGCGCGGCCACCACGTTGTCGTCCGCCAGCCCGTGGATGATCATCAGCGGGCGCTCCAGGCCGGCCGCGTACCCGCTCAGCGAGTTGGCGGCGTACACCTCGGGCCGCTCGGCCGGGTCGCCCAGGTAGCGCTCGGTGTAGTGGGTGTCGTACAGCTCCCAGTCGGTCACCGGCGCCCCGGCCACCGCCGCGTGGAAGACGTCCGGGCGGCGCAGCACGGCGAGCGCGGAGAGGTAGCCGCCGTACGACCAGCCGCGGACGGCGACCCGGTCGAGGTCCAGCGGGAACTCCCCGGCGAGCGCCCGCAGCGCCTCCACCTGGTCGTCCAGGGTGGCCCCGGCGAAGTCGAAGGCGATCGACTTCTCCCAGGCCGGCCCGCGCCCGGGCGTGCCGCGCCCGTCGGCGACGACCACCGCGAAGCCCTGGTCGGCGAACCACTGCGAGTTGAGGTGCGGGTTGTGCGCCTGGACGACGCGCTGGCCGTGCGGGCCGCCGTACGGGTCCATCAGGACGGGCAGCAGGCCGTCCCGCTCCCGGTCGTAGCCGGTGGGCAGGAAGACGGCGGCGGGGATGCGGCGCTCGCCGGCGAAGCGGAAGACCGGGCGGGCGGTGATGACCGGGGTCTCGGCGTACGAGGCGATGGTGGCGACGTCGTCGACCGCCAGGCCCTCGGGCAGGTCCCGGGCGACCTGGACCAGGGTGCCGGGCAGGTCCGGCTCGGCGGTGGCCCGGACGGTGATCCCGCCGCCGTGCACCGCGCTGGTGACGGAGGTGAACGGCCGCCCGTTGGCGGACTCCCAGCCCAGTCGCGTGCCGTCGTGGCTGATCCGGCCGACGCCGATCCAGCCCGGCTCGGGGTCGGTCTCCTCGGCGCCGCCGGCGGCGCCGAAGAACACCTCCCGCTCGGTGACCGCGACGACCGAGCGGACGTGCAGGTCGGCCCCGGTCACGGTGCGGTCGCCGATCACCAGCGCCCGCACGCCTCCCTCGTCGGAGATCCGGACCAGCTTGCCGTCCGGGGTCCAGGCCGGCGCGCCCGGGAACAGCTCCAGCCAGGCGCCGTCCTTCTCCTCGTGCAGCACCTCGGTGGCGCCGGTGGCGGCGTCCAGGCCGAGGATCCGCTGGCCGCGCTGGTCGCGGGTCTGGACCAGGAGCAGCGGCACGCCGCCCTTCGACCAGTGCACCCGGCCCAGGTACGGGTAGGCCTCGCGGTCCCAGACCACCTCGGTGCGCCCGCCGTGCAGGTCGAGCAGCCAGAGCCCGACCTCGGCGTTGGCGCCGCCGGCCGCCGGGTAGGCGACCTCGGCGGGCTCACGGTCCGGGTTCGCCGGGTCGGCGATCCACCAGCGGCGCACCGGGCTGTCGTCGGCGCGCTCGACCAGCAGCCGGTCGCCCGCCGGGGACCACCAGAAGCCGCGGTCGCGGTCCATCTCCTCCTGCGCGATGAACTCGGCCTGGCCCCAGGTGACGTTCGGGCCGTCCGGCTCGGCGAGCACCCGGTCGCCGCCGCCGTCGGTGCGGGTCAGCCGCAGCTCGCCGGCGGTGTTGGCGTACGCGACGTAGGCGCCGTCCGGGGAGAGGCGCGGGTCCAGCAGCGGCCCCTCGGCGGGCAGTTCGGCGGTGGCGCCGGTGGCCAGGTCGGCGGTGAACAGGCGGCCGGAGAGGGCGAAGGCGGCCAGCTGCCCGGCCGCGTCCAGGGCGTAGCCGACGATGCCGGCCGAGCCCTCGCGGCTGCGCTCGCGGCGGGCCCTCTCGGCCGGCGAGAGGTCCTCCTCGCCGCCGCCGAGCAGCGCGGCCGGGTCGGCGGCGACCCGCTCCTCGCCGGTGGCGGTGTCGAGGGTCCAGAGCAGGTTGGCCCGGTCGCGGCCGGATCGCGAGCGGAGGAAGACGACCCGCGAGCCGTCCGGCGCGACGGAGAAGGAGCGGGGCGCGCCGACGGTGTAGCGCAGGGTCCGCGCGTACTGCCTCGGGAAGGTGTCGGCAGAGGTGTGGGAGGTCATGGCACCAGACCTTATGACGACGGACCACCACCCCCGGGTGTGCGTTGATCACTCGTTCGGAGCATCGTCGACAAGTACGCCCCAAAGAGGTCCAAACCGCCTCCGACCGGCCCACGCGCCCCTCGGATGCCACGATGCCCCGGCGCGCGCGGACTCACCGAGGGTAATGACACCCTCACCCATCGGGTATGACTTGTCGCGCGAGTGAACGTCCGGCCCCGTCCCGGACCGCGGTCACCCGCAGCCCCCAGTCCCGCACCGTCCCTCGCCGCTCTCCCCCGGGCGGCGTGCCCGAGAAGGGGTGTGAGCCGACATGGCCATGAACATCTCCGCCGCCGTGCTGATGCTGGTCATCGTGGTGATCCTGATCCGCCGGTCCGGCCTGAAGCTGGCGCACGCGATCGTCTGCGCGCTGCTGGGCTTCTACCTGGCCTCCAGCTCGATCGCCCCGTCGATCAGCCAGGTCACCAGCAACCTCGCCGGAATGATCAACGGCCTGAGGCTCTGACCCCGCCGCCGCGGCCGCGAGGGCCTGCTCGTCGCACGCGCGCCCGCCCCCGCCTCCCTCCGGGCGGACGACGGGAGCGTGACGACAGGCCCTAGGCTTCCTCCCATGACCGCGACTACCGGCCGCCGCCTCCTCCTGGTGCACGCGCACCCCGACGACGAGTCGATCGGCAACGGCGCCACCATGGCCCGGTACGCCGCCGAGGGCGCCCGGGTCACGCTGGTGACCTGCACCCTCGGCGAGGGCGGCGAGGTGATCCCCGCGCGACTGGCCCACCTGACGGCCGATCGGGACGACACCCTCGGCGCGCACCGGATCGGCGAGCTCACCGGGGCGATGCGCGCCCTCGGCGTGACCGACTTCCGCTTCCTCGGCGGCCCGGGGCGCTACCGCGACTCCGGGATGATGGGCGTGCCCGAGAACGACGTGCCCGGCTGCTTCTGGCGGGCGGACGTCGAGGAGGCGGCCGGCCACCTGGTCGCGGTGATCCGCGAGACGCGCCCGCAGGTGCTGGTCACGTACGACCCGGACGGCGGCTACGGGCACCCGGACCACATCCAGGCGCACCGGGTCGCGATGCGCGCCCACGAGCTGGCCGCCGACCCGGCGCACCGGCCGGAGCTGGGCCCGGCCTGGCGGATCGCCAAGGTGTACTGGAACCGGATGCCCCGCTCGGTGATCGAGGCCGGGCTCGCCGAGGCCGCCGCCAAGGCGCCCTTCCCGGGCGTGGCGCAGCCCTCCGACATCCCCGGCGTGGTCGACGACGAGGTGGTCACCACCGTCCTGGACGGCGCGGCGTACGCGGGGCGCAAGGCCGCCGCGCTGACCGCCCACGCCACCCAGATCACCGTGGACGGCGCCTTCTTCGCGCTCTCCAACGACCTCGCCCAGCCGCTGTTCACCACCGAGTACTACCAGTTGGTGCACGGCCAGGCCGGGCCGGGCGGGCCGGAGGACGACCTGTTCGCCGGCCTTCCGCTCGACGCCGCCCACGCCGAGGAGGGCACCCGATGAGCAAGTCCGACGCCACACCGCCGCGCCGCACGCTCGCCGCCGCCGTCCTCGGCACCCGCGAGGAGCGGCTGGCGGAGCCCCAGCCCCCGCGCGCCGCCCGGATCGGGGCCTACGTCCTGTTCTTCCTGCTGGGTGCCGCGGTGTCGGTCTGCGGATCCTTTGTGCAGGCCCTGTGGCCGCCGGTGGGAGTCCTGTTGGCGCTCGCCGCGACCGGCGCCACCTTCTACGGCGGCCTGCGGGTCACCGGCACCCGGCTCGGCGCGGGCGCGCCCGCGGCCGGCTGGTTCCTGGCGATGCTGCTGCTGATCGTGCCCCGGCCCGAGGGCGACAACGTGCTGTGGTCCAACGCCACCTCGCTGGCCTGGCTGTTCGCCGGGTCGGTGCTGGGCGTGATCTGCGCCACCCTACCCACCCGCACCAGCTGGTTCCCCGGGGTGCCCGGCCCCCCGCGCTGACCCGGGTCGTGCACGGCGTACCGTACCGCGTACGACGAGCAGTCAGGAGCGTACGGCCTTACTCTCATACCGGAGGAACCGGACGTATCAGGATCTGTCCGAAGCCGTTCGCCGCTCAGTTCTTCCCAGTATGGTGGTCCCGCAGAACGCCGTACCCGACCGCCGCCCGCCCCAGCCAAGGCCCGGCGACCACGAACCGCGGTCGCGCCGCACGGCCCGCCCGCGAACCCGGAGCAGAGCAGCATTGAGCAGCCGCGAATCTGACAACGCCCACCCGACGCCCCGGCGCACGGGCCCGGACGCCTACCCGTCGGGCACACCGCCCTACGGCACGCCGGGGCTTCCCGGCGGCGACCGGGCCGACGCCGGACCGGGCGCCGCGTCGGGCGGCGAGGACGACGGTCCGAAGACCGAGACCACCCTGACCACCCGGGTCCGGATCAACATCCCCGGCTCGCGTCCGATCCCGCCGGTCGTCGTCCGCAGCACCGTCAAGAACGAGGACGGCCCGGGCGATGACGCCCCGGCCTCCGCCGCCGAACCGGGCGGCCCGCGGCACCGCTCCGCGCCGACCTCGCCCGTCCTCGGTGTGATGGACGACGGCGGCCGCCAGGCCGCCCCGCCGAACCTGCCGCCGGAGTGGCAGATCCCGCCGATCCCGCCGGCGACCTCGGAGTCGGAGTCCACCGGCGCCTGGTTCCGCCCGCGCCAGAAGAAGGCCGCGACCGCCGAGTCCGCGCCGGCCACGGCTCCGGCGACCGTTCCGGCCGGTGCCGTGGGCACGACGGAGGCCCCGGTCGCCCCCGGCGGCGCCGAGCCGCGCCCGCAGGGTGCCCGTCCGGCCGCGGGCCGGCCCGCCCGTGCCGACGGCGCGCGGAACGGCGCCCCGAACGGCCGGCCGGTGCCCGCCCAGGGCAAGCAGCCGAACCCGGCAGCCGCGCCCGTCGCGCCGTTCCACGCCGAGGCCCCGGTGGAGGAGCCCGGCGTGTACGAGGCCGCCGACCCGTTCGCGCCGGTCACCGACCCGTTCGGCACCTCCGTTCCCGACGCCGGCGCGCAGGGCCTGCCCCGGCGCGACGGCGGCCAGCAGAGCCGCGGACAGCAGAACGGGCAGCAGAACGGGCAGCCGCAGAACCGTCAGCAGCGCAAGAACCGGCCGGGCGGGCCGCAGCAGCCCGGCCCGCAGAACGGCTTCCAGCCGAACGGCCACCAGGCGCCCGCGCCGCACCCGCAGGCCGAGCCGAACCCGGAGGACACCTCCGTCGACGGCTTCGCGCCGATCCGCGACAACACCCCGCCGCCCGCCGCGATACCCGGCCTGCCCCAGAACGGCGCCCCGCACGGCGCCGACGGCCGTCCGCAGCCGGGCCTGTTCGCCTCGGCCCCGACCGGCACCGACCCGTTCGCCGCCCAGCGCCCGGCCGCCCCCGGCCACGGCCAGGAGGTCCCCGCCGCTCCGGCGGGCCCCGGCGCCCTCTTCGCGGGCGCGCCCGGCACCGCCGCGCAGCCCGGCGACCCGGAGGCCACCGCGGTCACCCCGCTGCCGGCCCCGGCGCCCGGCCCCCGGCCCGAGGGCTCCGAGGAGACCCGGAACGCCAAGGGTGGCAAGGGCGGCAAGGGCTCCAAGGCCGCCCCGGCCCCCGCTCCGGCCCCCGCCAAGGCGAAGGCCGAGCCCGCCGCCCCGGCCAAGGCCAAGCGCGGCGGGGCCGGCAAGAAGCTGGTCAAGCTGGGCGTCTACGGCATCGTCGCGGTGCTGTTCCTCGGCGCCGCCGCGTACGGCACCGGCCTGATGCTCAACCAGTCCGACGTCCCCAAGGGCACCGTGGTGCTCGGCGCCGAGATCGGCGGCAGCAGCCGCGACCAGGCGATCCACCAGCTGGACGAGTCGGTCGGCAAGGCCGGCCAGCAGCCGCTCAAGCTGAAGATCGGCGACCAGGCCGTGGACCTCGACCCGGCGGTCGCCGGCCTGAGCTTCGACACCACCGCCACCGTGGACGGCCTGGCCCAGCACAGCTACAACCCGCTGGACGTCTTCAAGTCGCTCAAGGGCGGCACCAAGACCGTCGCCCCCGAGGTCAAGGTCGACAAGGCCAAGCTCAAGGCCGCCCTCGACACCCTCGCGGCCGGTTCCGGCCAGGGCCTCCAGGAGGGCTACGTCAAGTTCGGCGACGTCAACGGCGAGCCGATCGTCGTGCCCGGCCGGGCCGGCCAGGCGGTGGACTCGGCGAGCGCCCTGGACGTGATCGCGCAGGCCTACCGCGACCGCGCCGACGGCAAGCCCGAGCAGCCGATCGCCCTGGCCGTCACGGCCGCCCAGCCGAAGATCTCCACCCAGGCCCTCCAGGGTGCCGCCGACACCCTCGGCAAGCAGATCGCCGCGGGCAAGGTGCACGTCGTGGCCGGCGCCAAGTCCTGGGACTTCGGCCCGAAGACCGCCGCCAAGGCGCTCACCCTCGTTCCGGACGCCTCCGGCAAGATCGTGCCCAAGTGGGACCTCGACGCGCTCGCCGCCCAGCTGGGCACCGCGTTCGACAAGGTGAAGGTCAAGAAGAACGGCCAGGTCGCCGCGATCACCCCGCAGGACGTCGCGGACGGCATCACCTCGGTCCTCGACAAGACCGGCGACAAGGACCGCACCTTCAAGTTCGTGGTCTGACGCGGTCGGGGGCCGGCGCGTCCGCGTCCGCCGTACCCGCACCGCACGAGGGGCGGGCCCGCATCCGGGCCCGCCCCTCGACAACACCCGTCCCGGTCAGCAAGATGTGACGCCACACCATCCGCCACATCCACCCCGGGGAGCACGCCGATGCGCCGCCGCCTCCAGCACCACGGGACGGCCCTGCTCGCCGGTCTCACCGCCCTCACCCTCTCGCTGGCCCTCTGCTCCTGCACCTCCGGTCAGGACGCCGCCGAGGCCCCGACGGCCGCCCTCGCGTCGCCCAAGCTCACCTCGGTCGACATCAACCCGCACGACCGGGCCCAGCTGCGCCAGGGCGGCACCCTGAACCTGGCGATCGCCCAGTTCTCCCGCCAGTGGTCGCCGATCCACACCGACGGCAGCGAGTCCTCGACCGTCATGGTCAGCAAGCCGCTGCTGCCGACCTTCTTCCGCTCGGACGCGGCCGGCACCCAGACCCCCAACCCGGCCTACCTGCAGGAGGCGCACGCCGAGCTCAGGGACGGCCGGCAGGTGGTCACCTGGACGCTCAACCCGAAGGCGCACTGGTCCGACGGCACCCCGATCACCTGGCGCGACATCGAGGCCAACTGGCGTGCGCTGAACGGGAAGGACCCGGCCTACAAGTCCTCCAGCAGCACCGGCTTCGAGCTGGTCTCCGCGGTGGAGCGCGGCAAGGACGACTTCCAGGCGGTGATGACCTTCGACCACCCGTTCTCCGAGTGGCAGTCGATGTTCAACAGCGCCGGCAACGCCCCGCTGCTGCCCGCCGGCCGGATCTCCACGCCGGAGCTGTTCAACTCCTCCTACCTGGACGCTTTCCCGGTCACCGCCGGCCCGTTCAAGGTCGAGCAGCTGGACCGCGCCGCCCAGACCGTCACCCTGGTCGCCGACCCCTCCTGGTGGGGCGACAAGCCGGTGCTGGACCGGATCGTCTTCCACGCGATGCTGCCCGACGCGATGCCCGACGCCTTCGCCAAGGGACAGCTCGACCTCGTCAACATCGGCCCGGACGTGGCCGGCTACCAGGTCGTCAGGAACACCAAGGGCGCCGCGGTGCGCCGGGCCGGCGGACCGGACTTCCGCCAGCTCACCCTGAACGCCCGCACCCCCGCGCTCGGCGACGCGACCGTGCGCCAGGCCGTCTTCCAGGCGATCAACCGGGACGTGGTGATCCGCTCCGACCTCAGCGGCCTGGACTGGCCCGCCGTCCCGCTCAACAACCACCTGCTGGTCACCAACCAGAACGGCTACCGCGACAACTCCCTGGGCCTGGCCCGCTACGACCCCGCCGAGGCGGCCCGCAAGCTGGACGCGGCCGGGTGGAAGCTGGACGGCGACGTGCGGAGGAAGGACGGCCGCGAGCTGAACCTGCGGATGGTCGTCCCGGCCGGCGTCAACCCGGCCCAGGCCGAGGCCGCCAACGCCACCAGAATGCTCAAGGACGTCGGCATCAAGGTCACCACCGTGACCGCCCCCGCCAACGAGTTCTTCGACAAGTACGTCAACCGCAACGACTTCGACATCGCCGCCTACTCGCTGATCGGCACCCCCTTCCCGGCCAGCGGCAACCGCGCCAACTTCGTCCAGAGCGGCGGCACCAACCACGTCGGGGCGGGCAGCCCGGCGGTGGACGCCGCGCTCGACCGGGCGGCGGCCGCGGGCGACGCCGCCACCGCCACCGAGGCGATCAACCAGGCCGACGGGGAGCTCTGGAAGGTGGCCGGCGTCCTGCCGCTCTACCAGCGCCCGCAGCTGTACGGGGCCCGCGCCGACCTCGCCAACATCGGCGCGCAGGGCCTGTCCGACATCGTCTGGGAGAACGTCGGCTTCGCGAAGTAGCCGCCGGCCGGGCCGGGCGCGGCCTCAGCCGTGCAGCGTCTCGCGCCAGTAGTGGCAGGCGCTGCGGCGGCCCGCCAGCTCCGTCCCGTGCTCGCCGGTCACCGGTGTCAGCGCGGGGAGTTCGGTCCGGCAGCGGTCCTGGGCGCGCGGGCAGCGGGGGTTGAAGGCGCAGCCCTCCGGGGGGCTCAGCAGGCTCGGCGGCAGGCCCTTGATGGCGTGCAGGTTCCGGCCCTTCTGGTCGAGCCGGGGGATGGAGTCCAGCAGTCCCCGGGTGTACGGGTGCGCGGGCCGGGCGTACAGCTCGTGCACCGGGGCGGTCTCGACGATCCGGCCCGCGTACATGACGGCGATCTTGTCCGCGACGTCCGCGACCACGCCCAGGTCGTGGGTGATCAGGATCAGGCCCATGTTGTACTCGGCCTGCAGCTCGGCCAGCAGGTCCATCACCTGGGCCTGCACCGTCACGTCCAGCGCGGTGGTCGGCTCGTCCGCGATGATCAGGTCCGGCTCCAGGGCCAGCGCCATCGCGATCATGATGCGCTGGCGCATGCCGCCGGAGAACTGGTGCGGATAGTCGTTCACCCGCTGCTTGGCGGCCGGGATGCGCACCCGGTCCATCAGCTCCACGGCCCGGTCCCGGGCCTCCTTGCGGGAGACCTTCCGGTGCGCCCGGAACATCTCCCCCAGCTGGTAGCCGACGCTGAGCACCGGGTTCAGCGCGGAGAGCGCGTCCTGGAAGATCATCGCGATGTGCCCGCCCCGGACGGACCGCCGGGCGTTGGCACCCATGGTCAGCAGGTCCTCGCCGCGGAACAGGATCCGCCCCGCGGTGATCCGCCCCGGCGGCATGTCCAGGATGCCCATGATCGCCTGCGCCGTCACCGACTTGCCCGAGCCGGACTCCCCCAGCACCGCCAGCGTCTCCCCCGCCGCGACGGAGTAGCTCACCCCGTTCACGGCCCTGGCGACGCCGTCCCGGGTACGGAACTCCACGTGCAGGTCGTCGACCTCCAGCAGCGGCGTCCCGGGTTCCGCGCTCCCCCGACCGCCGCCGATCAGCTCCACCGCGTCCATCAGAGCAGCCTCCCCGGCGCCGCGGCACCCACCACTGGGCGCAGAGCAACTATCAAGGAAGGGACCGCACTTGGCGAGCCCGCGGCAGATCTCTTTTCCGTCACGGGAAAGGGCGCGTCCCCGCCGGCGGGGACGCGCCCTGGTCGTCGACCGGTCTCAGCCGGCGCCCTTCCCGGCCTCCCTCTCCGCCGCGAAGTGACACGCCGAGTCGTGCCGCGCCGCGCCGTCCAGCCAGGACGGCGCGGCCAGCAGCGGCTCCTCGACCTCGCACCGCTGCTGCGCCTTCCAGCAGCGGGTGCGGAAGCGGCAGCCGGACGGCGGGTTGGCCGGCGAGGGCACGTCGCCGGTGAGCACGATCCGGTCCCGGACCTCCCGCGCCCTCGGGTCCGGCACCGGCACCGCGGAGAGCAGCGCCTGGGTGTAGGGGTGGGTGGCGTGGTCGTAGATCTCCGCGTCGCTGCCGATCTCGACCATCTTCCCCAGGTACATCACGCCGACGCGGTCGGAGATGTGCCGGACGATGGAGAGGTCGTGCGCGATGAACATGTACGACAGGTTGAACTCGCCCTGCAACTGCTCCAGCAGGTTGATCACCTGCGCCTGGACGGACACGTCCAGCGCCGAGACCGGCTCGTCGCAGATGATGACCTCCGGCTTGAGCGCCAGCCCCCGGGCGATGCCGATGCGCTGGCGCTGACCGCCGGAGAACTGGTGCGGATAGCGGTTGATGTACTCGGGGTTGAGCCCGACCACGTCCAGCAGGTCCTGGACGGCCTTGCGGCGGTCGCCCTTGGGCGCCACCTCGGGGTGGATCTCGAACGGCTCGCCGATGATGTCGCCGACCGTCATGCGCGGGTTGAGCGAGGTGTACGGGTCCTGGAACACCATCTGGATGTTCCGGCGGACGGCCTTCAGCCCGGCCCCGGAGAGCCGGGAGATCTCCTCCCCCTTGTAGCGGACCGATCCCGAGGTGGCCGGTTCCAGGTTCATCAGCACCTTGGCCAGCGTGGACTTGCCACAGCCGGACTCGCCGACGATCCCGAGCGTCTCGCCCTGCATCAGGTCGAAGGTGACTCCGTCGACCGCCTTCACCGCGCCGACCTGCTTCTTGAACAGGACGCCCTTGGTGAGCGGGAAGTGCTTGACCAGGTCCCGGACTTCGAGGATCGGCCGGCCGCGCGGCACCTCCTGCTCGAAGGCGACCTCCTCCGGCATCGCCGCGCCCAGCGCGCTGGACCCGTTAACGGTCATGGAGGGTCTCCTTCCAGAAGAAGCAGGCACTGCCTCGCCCCTCCAGCGGCGTCCCGTCCTCCTCGGTGACCGGGAACAGCTCCGGCACCTCGGTCCGGCAGCGGTCCTGGGCACGCGGGCAGCGGGGGTTGAAGGCGCAGCCCTCGGGGATGCGCAGGAGGTTGGGCGGCAGGCCCTTGATCGCGTAGAGCTCCTGGCCCTTCTGGTCGAGCCGGGGGATGGAGTCCAGCAGTCCCCGGGTGTACGGGTGCGCGGGCCGGGCGTACAGCTCGTGCACCGGGGCGGTCTCGACGATCCGGCCCGCGTACATCACCGCGATCTTGTCCGCGACGTCCGCGACCACGCCCAGGTCGTGGGTGATCAGGATCAGGCCCATGTTGTACTCGGCCTGCAGCTCGGCCAGCAGGTCCATCACCTGCGCCTGCACCGTCACGTCCAGCGCGGTGGTCGGCTCGTCCGCGATGATCAGGTCCGGCTCCAGGGCCAGCGCCATCGCGATCATGATGCGCTGGCGCATGCCGCCGGAGAACTGGTGCGGATAGTCGTTCACCCGCTGCTTGGCGGCCGGGATGCGCACCCGGTCCATCAGCTCCACGGCCCGGTCCCGGGCCTCCTTGCGGGAGACCTTCCGGTGCGCCCGGAACATCTCCCCGAGCTGGTAGCCGACGCTGAGCACCGGGTTCAGCGCCGAGAGCGCGTCCTGGAAGATCATCGCGATCTTCTGGCCGCGGATCCGCCGCCGCTCCTCCTTGCTCATCCTGAGCATGTCCTGGCCCCGGTAGAGGATCTCGCCGCGCGGGATCCTG
This sequence comes from Kitasatospora sp. NPDC057738, assembly GCF_042798815.1. NCBI lineage: Bacteria > Bacillati > Actinomycetota > Actinomycetes > Kitasatosporales > Streptomycetaceae > Kitasatospora > Kitasatospora sp. NPDC057738. Next base: position 57,580 of record NZ_JBHVJT010000044.1, read on the forward strand.
GCCGGCGGCATGTCCAGGATGCCCATGACCGCCTGCGCCGTCACCGACTTGCCCGAGCCGGACTCCCCCAGCACCGCCAGCGTCTCCCCCGCCGCGACGGAGTAGTTGACGCCGTTCACGGCCCTGGCGACGCCGTCCCGGGTGACGAACTCGACGTGCAGGTCCCGCACGTCGAGCAGCGGCCCCTGGTACGGCGCCTCCTGCACGCGCCCGGTGGTGTCCACCGCTGTACTCACGATGCGCTCCCTCGCTCAGCGAAGCTTCGGGTCGAGGGCGTCGCGGACCGCGTCGCCCATCATGATGAAGGCCAGCACGGTGATGGAGAGCGCCGCGGCCGGGAAGAACATCACGTACGGCGCGGTCCGGATCACCTTCTGGGCGGAGGAGATGTCGATGCCCCAGGAGATGGTCGGCTCCTGAAGACCGATGCCGAGGAAGCTCAGCGTCGCCTCGGTCGCGATGTAGCCGCCGAGCGCGATGGTCGCCACCACGATCACCGGCGCGACCGCGTTCGGCAGGATGTGCCGGAGCATCAGCCGTCCGGTCCCGGCCCCGAGGGCCCGGCCCGCCGTCACGAAGTCGGACTGTTTGACGGTCAGCACCGCGCCGCGCATGACGCGGGCGATCTGGGTCCAGCCGAGGACGGCCAGGGCGACCACCACGGTCCACACCGTGCGGACGGTGAACGCGTTCAGCAGCACCAGGGCGCCGAGCAGCAGCGGGATGCCGAAGAAGATGTCGACGATCCGGGACACCACCGCGTCGACGACCCCGCCGTAGTACCCGGCGACCATGCCGGTCAGCCCGCCGAGCAGGGTGACCGCGGCGGTCACGAAGATGCCGACGGTGATCGAGGCCCGGGCGCCGTAGACCACCCGGGCGTAGATGGACCGGCCCTGGGCGTCGTAGCCGAACCAGCCGGCGCCGAAGAAGTCCGTCCAGTCCGGCCGCCGGAGGTAGTCGTGCACCAGGTCGGCCCGGCGCGGGTTGGCGTCGGTGAAGGCCCAGGGGAAGATCGCGACGAGCACCAGCAGCACGATCAGCACGACCGAGAGCAGGAAGATCGGCCGCCGGCGCAGGTCCCGCCAGGCGTCGCCCCAGAGGCTGCGGGCCTCCTCCCGCTTCTCCACGTCGGATTCGACCAGGGTCTCCTGCTCCACCGCCATGCCCTGCTCCCCCGCGTAGTCGAGACGGGAGACACCAGGTTTGGGATGTGGTTCGTAGGAGTCCTCGTCGTGGATGTCAGACATAGCGGATCCTCGGGTCCAGGACCGCGTAGAGCAGGTCGACGAGCAGGCTGGCGACCAGGTAGATGATCACCAGGACGGTCACGATGCCGACCACGGTCGGGCCTTCCTTCTGGTTGATCGCCCGGTACAGGACGTTGCCGATGCCCTGCACGTTGAAGATGCCCTCGGTGACGATCGCCCCGCCCATCAGCGCGCCGAGGTCGGTGCCGAGGAAGGTGACCACCGGGATGAGCGAGTTGCGCAGCAGGTGGCGGGAGATGATGGTCCGCCGGGGCAGGCCCTTGGCGGTCGCGGTCCGGATGTAGTCGGCCCGCAGGTTCTCGCCGATGGAGGTCCGGGTGAGCCGGGCGACGTACGCGAGCGAGAGCGAGCCGAGGACGACCGCCGGCAGGATCAGCTGGGAGAGGTCGTAGCTGTCCTGCACCGTCGGCGTGACCCAGCCCAGGTTGGTGGCGAACACGGTCTGCGCGATGTAGGCCAGCACGAAGACCGGGATCGAGATCACCACCAGGGTCAGGATGAGCACCAGGGTGTCCGCGATGCTGCCGCGCTTCAGCCCGGAGAGCACGCCGAAGGCGAGGCCCACGATCATCTCGAAGAGAAAGGCCATCAGCGCCAGCCGGATGGTGACCGGGAAGGCGTCCGCCATGATGTCGGAGACCGGGCGGCCGGTGAAGCTGGTTCCGAAGTCCCCCTGGAAGAGGTTCCCCATGTAGTGCAGGTACTGCTTCCAGAGCGGCTGGTCCAGGTAGTACGTGTGCTTGATGCTCGCGACCACCGACGGGTCCGCGGCCTTCTCGCCGAACAGCGCGACCACCGGGTCGCCCGGCAGCGTGTAGACCATCACGAAGATCAGCAGCGTGGTGCCGAAGAACACCGGGATCATCTGCAGCACCCGCCGCAGCACGTAACTGCCCATCCGAGCCTCCTTCCTGTGTGGCCGACCGGGCCGGGCCGGTCGGCCGGGAGACCGCGCCCCGCCCTCCGTGCGGGGAGGGCGGGGCCGGTGCGCGGGGATCAGGGTCCGGGGACCAGGGCCCGGGGATCAGCCCTTGACCTCGACCTGCGTCCAGGCCGGGTTGCCGAAGGAGTCGAACTTCACGTTCTGCACCTTGGTCGAGTAGCCCGAGTTGGTGCGGTAGTACCAGAGCGGGACGGCCGGCATGCCGCTCTGCAGCACCGCCTCGGCCTGCTGGTAGCCGGTCACCGTGTCGGCGACGCTGGCGGCCTCGTCGGCCTGGGTCGCCGCCTGGTCGAACTGCGGGCTGCTGTACCCGGTGTCGTTGGACGCGGCACCGGTGCGGTACACGTCGGCCAGGAAGTTGGCGTTCAGCGGGTAGTCCTGCACCCAGCCGGTGCGGAAGGCGCCGTTGAGCTGGTGCGCGGTGATGGCCTGGCGGGCGGTCTTGAAGTCGGGCTTCGGGTCGCCGAGGCAGTCGACGCCGGTGTTCTGCCGGATCGAGTTGCAGACCGCGTCGACCCACTCCTTGTGGCCGCCGTCCGCGTTGTAGGTGATCAGCACCTTGTTGCCGGGGACGCCGCCGCCCTGCTGGATCAGCTGCTTGGCCTTGGCGGGGTCGAAGTTGCAGAAGTCCCCGCAGGTGCCGGCCTTGTAGCCCTCGACGCCCTCCGCCACCCAGGCGCTGGCCGGCGCGCGGGAGCCCTGCAGCACCGTCTTGGTGATGGTCGCGCGGTCGATCGCCATCGACAGGCCCTGGCGCACCTGGGCCTTCTCCGGGGCGGCCCAGTCGGCCTGGTAGAGGGTGAAGCCGATGTTCTGGATGGCGCCCTGCGGCGCGTCCACCGCGCGGTCGCCGAGGTCGCTCTTGTACGTGGCCAGCGCGGACGGCGGCACCTGGTCCATCACGTCCAGGTTGTTGGACTGGAGGTCGGCGTAGGCGGCCTCGGAGGTGGTGTACATCTTGAAGACGACGCCGCCGTTCTTCGGCTTGTCCACGCCCTGGTAGTCCGGGAAGCTCTTGGTGACCACCTGGCTGTTGTGCGCCCAGCTGACGAACTGGTACGGGCCGTTGCCCACCGGCTTCTGCCCGTACCCGGCCGGGTCCTTGAAGAAGCCCTCGGGCAGCGGCGAGAAGGCGATGTAGCCGAGCTTGTACTCGAAGTACGAGACCTTGTGGTTCAGCTTGACGGTGAAGTGCAGGTCGTCGGTGACGGTCAGTCCGGACATCTTGTCCGAGGTCGGCTGGCCGGAGGCCGGGTGGACGTCCTGGTAGCCCTCGATGTCGGAGAACCAGGAGCTGTTGATCTGGTTGTTGGCGGGGTTGGCGCCCCAGTTCCAGGCGTCGACGAAGTTCTGGGCGTGCACCGGGGTGCCGTCGTGGAACTTCCAGCCGTCCTTCAGGGTGACGGTGAAGGTCAGCGAGTCACTGGTGTCGATCGTGTCGGCGACCTGCATCCGGATCTTGGCGGTGGCGGGGTCGTAGTCGACCAGCCCCTTGAAGAGGTTCTGGATGATGCGACCACCGCCGACCTCGTTCGCGTTGGCGGGCTGCAACGGGTTCTGCGGCTCGTTGCTCTGGTAGCTGAAGGTCTTGCTCGCGTCCGACGAGCCGCTGCCTCCTCCGCCGTTGCTGCTGCTGCACCCGGTGGCCACCAGGACCACGGACGTCGCGACGGCGAGGACCCAACGAGCACGGGCGGCTTCGGGCATGGAGGTCCCTCCTCAGGGTGTGTGTCGCATCACACCCCATGAGAAGCGCGCCCCGGCGACGGCGCGAGTCAGGTGCACCCGGACGGGTGCCGTGACCCCCTGCCGAGTTGACGCGGCGCCGGATCGCCGCAGCACCGGATCCACGCGGCGCCGGATCCACAGAATGCCGGAAGGGCCCGCGGCGCGAACGCCACGGGCCCTTCCTGGGACCGACGGGGGAATCAGGCCGCGGCCTGCTCCCGGACCTCGGGGAAGTGGCAGGCCGACTCGTGCGCGGCCGGGCCCTTCAGCAGCGAGGGGACCGCGAGCAGCGGGACCTCCTCGGAGCACCGCTCCTCCGCCTTCCAGCAGCGGGTGCGGAAGCGGCAGCCGGACGGCGGGTTGGCCGGCGAGGGGATGTCCCCGCTGAGCACGATCCGGTCGCGGGTCTCGCGCGCCGCCGGGTCCGGCACCGGCACCGCGGAGAGCAGCGCCTGGGTGTACGGGTGGGTGGCGTTCTCGTAGATCTCCTCGTCCGAGCCGATCTCGACCATCTTGCCCAGGTACATCACGCCGACGCGGTCGGAGATGTGCCGGACGATGGAGAGGTCGTGCGCGATGAACATGTAGGAGAGGCCGAACTCGCCCTGCAGCTGCTCCAGCAGGTTGATCACCTGCGCCTGGACGGACACGTCCAGCGCGGAGACCGGCTCGTCGCAGATGATGATCTCGGGCTTGAGCGCGAGGCCGCGGGCGATGCCGATGCGCTGGCGCTGGCCGCCGGAGAACTGGTGCGGGTACCGGTTGATGTACTCCGGGTTCAGACCCACGACGTCCAGCAGGTCCTGGACGGCCTTGCGGCGGTCGCCCTTGGGCGCCACCTCGGGGTGGATCTCGAACGGCTCGCCGATGATGTCGCCGACCGTCATGCGCGGGTTGAGCGAGGTGTACGGGTCCTGGAACACCATCTGGATGTTCCGGCGGACGGCCTTGAGGGCCGCCCCCTGGAGCGTGGAGATGTCCTCGCCCTTGAAGAGCACCTGGCCGGAGGTGGCCCGCTCCAGGTTCATCAGCACCTTGGCCAGCGTGGACTTGCCACAGCCGGACTCGCCGACGATCCCGAGCGTCTCGCCCTTCTTCAGCTCGAAGGAGATGCCGTCGACCGCCTTGACCGCGCCGACCTGCTTCTTCAAGAGGATGCCCTGGGTCAGCGGGTAGTGCTTGACCAGGTCCTTGACCTCCAGGATGTTCTCAGCCATGGAGGGTCTCCTTCCAGAGGTGGCACGCGCTGCGGCGGCCGGTGAGCTCCTTGCCGTCCTTGTCCGTCACGTGGTGCAGCGCCGGGGTCTCGGTGCGGCACTGGTCGGTGGCGACGTCGCAGCGGGGGTTGAACGCGCAGCCGGCCGGAACCTTGAGCAGGTTCGGGGGCAGGCCCTTGATCGCGTACAGCTCCTGGCCCTTCTGGTCCAGGCGCGGGATGGAGCGGAGCAGGCCCTTGGTGTACGGGTGCGCGGGGTTCGCGTACAGGTCGTGCACCGGGGCGGTCTCCACGATCCGGCCCGCGTACATCACGGCGATCTTGTCCGCGACGTCGGCGACCACGCCGAGGTCGTGGGTGATCAGGATCAGGCCCATGTTGTACTCGGCCTGGAGCTCGGCCAGCAGGTCCATCACCTGGGCCTGGACGGTGACGTCCAGGGCGGTGGTGGGCTCGTCCGCGATGATCAGGTCGGGCTGGAGGGCCAGCGCCATCGCGATCATGATGCGCTGGCGCATGCCGCCGGAGAACTGGTGCGGGTAGTCGTTCACCCGCTGGCGGGCGGCCGGGATGCGCACCCGGTCCATCAGCTCGATGGCCTTCTCCTTCGCCTCCTTCTTGGAGGCGCCCTGGTGCACGCGGAACATCTCGCCGAGCTGGTAGCCGACGCTGAGCACCGGGTTCAGCGCGGAGAGCGCGTCCTGGAAGATCATCGCGATCTTCCGGCCGCGGATCCGGCGCCGCTCCTCGCCGCTCATCGTGAGCATGTCCTGGCCGCGGTACAGGATCTGGCCCTGGGTCACCTTGCCCGGGGGCATGTCCAGGATGCCCATGATGGTCTGCGCCGTCACGGACTTGCCGGAGCCGGACTCGCCGAGCACGGCGAGGGTCTCGCCGGCCGCGACGGAGTAGTTGACGCCGTTCACTGCCTTGGCCACGCCGTCCCGGGTGTGGAACTCCACGTGGAGGTCCTTCACCTCCAGGAGAGGAGTGCCGACTTCGAGCCGGTCATTCTTCTGGTTGTTCTCGATCACGGTGGTCATCGGGTCGTCACCTCTTCTCTCAGCGGAGCTTCGGGTCGAGGGCGTCGCGCACCGCGTCGCCGAGCATGATGAACGCCAGCACGGTAAGGCTCAGCATTCCGGCGGGGAAGAACAGGGCGAACGGAGCCGTACGGATCACCTTCTGGGCCGAGCTGATGTCGATGCCCCAGGAGATGGTCGGGTCCTGGAGACCGATGCCGAGGAAGCTCAGCGTCGCCTCGGTGGCGATGTAGCCGCCGAGCGCGATGGTGGCGACGACGATCACCGGGGCGATCGCGTTCGGCAGGATGTGCTTGAACATGATCCGGCCGGTGCCGGCGCCGAGCGCCTTGGCCGCCGTCACGAAGTCGGCCTGCTTGACCGTGATCACCGAGCCGCGCATGACACGGGTCATCTGGGTCCAGCCCAGGGCGACCAGCGCGAAGACCACGCTCCAGACGGTGCGCGAGGTGAAGGCGTTGAGGACCACCAGCGAGCCGAGCAGCAGCGGGATGCCGAAGAAGATGTCGGTGATGCGGGAGATGATCGTGTCGACCCAGCCGCCGAAGTAGCCGGCCACCATGCCGGCGAGGCCGCCGAGGATGGTCACGCCCAGGGTGACGCAGATGCCGACCACGACCGAGGCGCGGGCGCCATAGATGATGCGGGCGTAGATGCTGCGGCCCTGGAGGTCGTAGCCGAACCAGTCCGCCTGGAAGAAGTGGCTGTAGTTCGGCTTCGACAGGTAGTGGTTGCGCAGGTCGCCGGCCCGCGGGTCCACCGAGGTGAACAGCCCGGGGGCGATGGCGATGACGATCAGCAGCAGGATCAGCAGCGCGGAGATCACGAAGATCGGCTTGCGACGCAGGTCGTGCCAGGCGTCCGAGCCGAGGCTGCGGGCCTTCTCCTGCTTCGGCGCCGGGGCGTCCGCCGCGCGCTGGGCCGGGATGTCCCCGGCGGTCTTCTTCTCGGTCAGGTCAGGCATAACGGATCCTCGGGTCCAGGACCGCGTAAAGCAGGTCGACGATCAGGCCGGCGGCCAGGTAGACGATCACGAGGAAGGCCACGAAGCCGGAGACGGTCGCGCCCTCCTTCATGTTGATCGCTTGGTAGAGCGCGTGGCCCACGCCCTGGACGTTGAAGATGCCTTCGGTCACGATCGCGCCGCCCATCAGGGCGCCGAGGTCGGTGCCGAGGAAGGTGACCACCGGGATCATCGAGTTGCGGAGCAGGTGGGTGCCGATCACCTTGCGCCGCGGCAGGCCCTTGGCCACCGCGGTGCGCACGTAGTCGGCCTTGATGTTCTCGGCTATGGAAGTACGGGTGAGGCGCGCGACGAAGGCCAGCGAGAGCGAGCCGAGCACCACGGCCGGCAGCACCAGCTGGGTGATGTCGTTGCTGTCCTGGACGGTCGGGGTGACCCACTTCAGGTTCTGCCCGAAGACCGTCTGGAAGATGAAGCCCAGCACCGGGACCGGGATCGAGATCAGCAGCAGGGTGAGGACCAGGGCTCCCCGGTCGAACAGCTTGCCGCGGCGCAGACCGGAGTACAGGCCGATGCCGATGCCCAGCACGATCTCGATCACGAACGCGAACAGCGCCAGCCGGACCGTGACCGGCAGTGCCTCGCTGATCTTGTCGATGACCGGGCGCTGGTCCAGACCGGTGCCGAAGTCACCGGTGAGCAGCTTGCCCATGTAGTCGAAGTACTGCTGGATCAGCGGCTTGTCGAAGCCCTGCTGGTGCTTGAGAGCGGCGAGCTGCACCGGGTCCGGTGCCTTGTCGCCCCACAGTGCTGCCACCGGGTCACCAGGCAGCAAGTGCACCATGAAAAAGATGAGTGCGGTCGTTCCGAGGAACACCGGGATCATCTGGAGCAGTCGCCTTGCGACAAAGCGCCCCATCGTGCCTCCATGTATGGCCCTGCCGAGCCCGTCAACTCGGCAAGAGAAAAGTCGGCGTGCCAACGGCCGGTGCCAGTCCTCGCCCTTGTGGGGATGGACGGGCACCGGCCGTTGTCACCGGGTCAGGCGGTGCCGACCGATTACTTCTTCTTCTTGACCTCGACGTCGGTGTAGACCGGGTCGCCGAAGGAGTTGAACTTCACGTTCTGGACGTTCTTGGAGTAGCCGGAGCTGGTCTTGTAGTACCAGAGCGGGATGGCCGGCATGTCCTTGGCCAGAACGGCCTCGGCCTGCTGGTAGAGCTCGGCGGTCTTCTCGACCGTGGTGGCGGCGTCCGCCTCCTTCGACAGCTTGTCGAACTCGGGGCTCGAGTAGCCACCGTCGTTGGCCGCGGCACCGGTGCCGTAGACGTCGCGCAGGAAGTTCGCGTTCAGCGGGTAGTCCTGCACCCAGCCGGTCCGCATCATGCTCTGGACCTGCTTGTTGGTGATGATGTCGCGCGAGGTCTTGAAGTCCGGCTTCGGGTCACCGAGGCACTCGACGCCGGTCGCCTGGCGGATCGAGTTGCAGACCGCGTCCACCCACTCCTTGTGGCCACCGTCGGAGTTGTACTGGATGAGGACCTTGCCGCCGGGGACGCCGCCGCCCTCGGTGATCAGCTGCTTGGCCTTCTCCGGGTTGTACTTGCAGGCGTCGCCGCAGGTGCCGGCCTTGTAGCCCATGACGCCGGGCGCCACGAACGAGTCGGCGGGCAGGCGGTTGCCGTTCAGCACGGTCTTGGTGATCGTCTCGCGGTCGATCGCCATCGAGAGGCCCTGACGGACCTTCTCCTTGCCCGCCTCGCTCCAGCCGCCCTGGTACAGCGCGAAGCCGATGTTCTGGATGGCGCCCTGCGGCTGGTCGACCGCGCGCTTGCCCAGGTCGTCCTTGTACTTCGGCAGGTCGGTCGGGTCGACCTGGTCCAGCACGTCCAGCGTGTCGGACATCAGGTCCTTGTACGCGGCCTCGCCGGCGGTGTAGTTGCGGAAGACGACACCGCCGTTCTTCGGCTTGTCGATGCCCGTGTACTTGTCGAACGCGGCCAGGGTGATGGCCTTGTTGTGCTCCCACGAGACGAACTTGTAGGGGCCGTTGCCGACCGGCTTCTGGCCGTAGCCGGCCGGGTCGGCGAAGAAGCCCTCGGGCAGCGGGAAGAAGGCCGAGTAGCCGAGCTTGTACGTGAAGTACGAGACCGGGCTGGTCAGTTCGATCGTGAAGTGGGTGTCGTCGACGATCTTCAGACCGGACATCTCGGTGGCGGTCGGGTCACCCTTCTCCGGGTGCACGGCGTCGTAGCCGACGATGTCCGAGAACCAGTCCGAGTTGATCTGGTTGTTCTTCGGGTTGGCCGACCAGTTCCAGGAGCTGACGAAGGACTTGGCGGTGACCGGGGTGCCGTCGTGGAAGGTCCAGCCGGACTTCAGCGTGACGGTGTAGTTCTTGGCGTCCGTGGTCTCGATCTTGTCGGCCACCTGGTTGCGCAGGGCACCGGTCGCGGGGTCGTAGTCGACGAGGCCCTTGAAGAGCTGCTTGACGATACGGCCGCCCTGGTTCTCCATGGCGTTCGCCGGCTGGAGCGGGCGCTGCGGCTCCGCGCTCTGGTAGCTGAAGCTGGCCCCGGGGTCGACCGCAGCGCTGTCGGAGCTACCCCCGGAGGAGTCGCTGCTGCTGCACGCAGTCGCAGCGAGGGCGACAGCAACAGCTGCGACAACCCACTTGGCCTGGCTCGCACCGCGCATCGGTGTGCCTCCTGAATTCGACGTTGCAACGAGGAGGGCACTGCGGAACGGTGATCACCGGGCCCGCTGTGCCGTCCGCGCTCGTGGTTTCGGCGCGCACCCCTGCGCGTTCACCCTTGACCCGAGCCTGACTGCACCCACTATCCGTCACGCACGGACACGAAAGTGACCAGTGACGATCTCAATTAGGTCACATGAACAGTCGGTAAGTTTCGAAAACCGGACATTTGAGACATAGCCAGACAGGCACCAAACGGACAGTCGTCACGGATGACGAACTGTCACGTCCGCTCAGCGGACACCCGGCGGTGATGAGCGCTATTCCGTGAATAGCGGCCCCGACAACTTGGAGTAGTTGAAAAAGTTCGCCCCCCTCTCCATGGGAAAGGGGGGCGAATCATTCCGGCCAATGGCCGTTCAGTGCGTCCGGATCACGCCTTCTTGGCGCGCGAGGCAGTGCGTCCGCGGTCCTTCTGGTCAAGGACGACCTTACGGATGCGAACCGTCTCCGGGGTCACCTCGATGCACTCGTCCTCGCGGCAGAACTCCAGCGACTGCTCCAGCGAGAGCTTGCGCGGCGGGACGATCGACTCGGCCACGTCGGCGTTCGCCGAGCGCATGTTGGTGAGCTTCTTCTCCTTGGTGATGTTCACGTCCATGTCGTCGGCACGCGAGTTCTCACCGACGATCATGCCCTCGTACACCTCGGTGCCCGGCTCGCAGAAGAGCACGCCGCGCTCCTGCAGGTTGGTCATCGCGAAGGCGGTGACCACGCCGGCCCGGTCGGCGACCAGCGAGCCGTTGTTGCGGGTGGTCAGGTTGCCGAACCACGGCTCGTGACCCTCGTGGATCGAGTGGGCGATGCCGGTGCCGCGGGTGTTGGTGAGGAACTCGGTGCGGAAGCCGATCAGGCCGCGGGACGGCACGACGAACTCCATCCGGACCCAGCCCGAACCGTGGTTGGACATGTTGTCCATCCGGCCCTTGCGGATGCCCATGAGCTGCGTGACCGCGCCCATGTGCTCCTCGGGCACGTCCACCGTGAGGCGCTCGACCGGCTCGTGGGTCTTGCCGTTGACCTCCTTGGTGACCACCTGCGGCTTGCCGACGGTCAGCTCGAAGCCCTCGCGACGCATGGTCTCGATCAGGATGGCCAGCGCCAGCTCACCGCGGCCCTGCACCTCCCAGGCGTCCGGACGCTCGGTGTCCAGGACGCGCAGCGAGACGTTACCGATCAGCTCGCGGTCCAGGCGGTCCTTCACCTGGCGGGCGGTGACCTTGCGGTCCACCTTGCCGGCGGCCTTGGCGTCCGCGCCCTTGCCGCTGCCACCACGGCCGACCAGCGGGGAGGTGTTGGTGCCGATGGTCATCGAGATGGCCGGCTCGTCCACCGTGATCAGCGGCAGCGCGATCGGGTTCTCCGGGTCGGCCAGGGTCTCGCCGATCATGATCTCGCCGATGCCGGCGACGGCGCAGATGTCACCGGGGCCCGCCACCTCGGCCGGCTTGCGGGTGAGCGCCTCGGTCATCAGCAGCTCGGAGATGCGGACGTTCTGGATCGAGCCGTCACGCTTGATCCAGGCCACGGTCTGGCCCTTGCGCAGCTCGCCCTGCTCGACGCGGAGCAGCGCGATGCGGCCGAGGAAGTTGTCGGCGTCCAGGTTGGTGACGTGGGCCTGGAGCGGCGCGGCCTCGTCGTAGCTGGGGGCCGGGACGTGCTCCAGCAGGGTGGAGAAGAACGGCTCCAGGCTGGTGCTGTCGGCCGGGACGGTGCCGTTCTCCGGCTTGGTCAGCGACGCGACGCCGTCACGGGCACAGGCGTAGACGATCGGGAACTCGATCTGGTCCTCGTCCGCGTCCAGGTCCAGGAACAGGTCGTAGGTCTCGTTGATGACCTCGTCGATCCGGGAGTCCGGACGGTCGGTCTTGTTGATGCAGAGGATGACGGGCAGGCGGGCCGTGAGCGCCTTGCGGAGCACGAAGCGGGTCTGCGGCAGCGGGCCTTCGGAGGCGTCGACCAGCAGGACGACCGCGTCCACCATCGACAGGCCGCGCTCGACCTCGCCACCGAAGTCGGCGTGGCCCGGGGTGTCGATGATGTTGATGGTGATCGGTGCGCCACCATCCTTGGGGTGGTACTTGACCGCGGTGTTCTTCGCGAGAATGGTGATGCCCTTCTCGCGCTCCAGGTCGTTGGAGTCCATCATCCGGTCATCGAGGTGCTGGTGGGCGGCGAAGGCGCCGGCCTGCTTGAGCATGGCGTCGACCAGCGTGGTCTTGCCGTGGTCGACGTGGGCGACGATGGCGACGTTACGGATGTCGTTGCGCGTGGGCATGCCTAGCGGATTCTCCCGGAATCGTGGGTTACGGCGCCCGGCCGCGAGACGCGCACTTGCGACCGCTTCGGTCGCCGCCACCCGTTCCGCCTGCTACTACCGGTCCACCCGCCGGGCATATCGACATGCCTCGGCTTCCTCCTATCGTACGGGGAAGCGCCCAGGTGAGCAGAAACGGGCAGGTCGCACGGGATCAAGATCACAGGTGGGTCACACACCCTTCACCCCGCGGCCCGCCTCCGACACTCTTCCGTTCGTGATCCAACACCTCCGGGCCTCGCTGCCCTGGCTGTTCCGTGCCGTCGGCGCCGTGCTCCTGTACCTGGCGGTCCTCCGCGACCTGCCGGGCCCGACCGCTCTCGGCTGCGTGATCGGCTTCCTGGTGGGCCAGGAGCCGCTGTCCGACCTCTGGTTCCTGCTCACCCACCGGCTCTGCGGCGGGTGGCTGTACAGCGCCTCGTACGGCAGGGGCCGGACCCTGTGGAGCGGCTCGGTCGCCGGAGTGCCCGTCGAACTGGGGCTGCGGCCGACGAGCGGATTCCTGTTCCCCTGGGGCCTGCTGCCGGTCCGCGCGCCCCGGCTGCGGCTGTGGCTCGTCTCGGTCGCACGGTTCGGAGTCCACGCGGGGCTCGGGGCCTGGCTGGCGGCCTCCGCCACGGAACTGCCCCGGGGCATCGGCCTCGGGCTGCTGTTCTCCCTCGCCATGACCGCGGTGACCTCCGCGACGAGCCCGGTCAACTCCCTCTGGGCCGTGTTCGTCATGCCCTTCCGGCCGGGATCCGTGACGATCGACGCCGAGTCGCCGAGCGCCGTCGAGGCCGAGCGGTTCCTGGTCCGGGGCCGGATCTCCGAGGCGCGCCGCGAGCTGGGCAAGGGCACGCCCATGGTCCTCACCGCTGCCGGGATCGCGCTGGCCGAGGGCCGGCACGAGGAGGCCGAGCGGCTCGCCGACGAGGCCTTCGAGCGGGGCCACACGCCCGCCGACTCGACCGTGGCCTTCCTCGCCGCCATGACCTTCGTGGGCCGCGTCGACGCCGGGGAGCACTCCCCCGCGCGGGCCGGAGCACTGCTGGAGCCGTATCTCGTCCGACTGGGCGTCCACGACCGGACGCTCGCCCGCGACTTCCTCCCGGCGGCCGAGCTCGCCCGGTTCCAGAACGATCCGCAGGCCGCCGTCCGCATGGCCCGCCGTCTGTCGAACAGGGTCGGCTCCCGCTTCCACCGGTCCCTGGCCTGCTGCTCCCTCGCCGCCGCCCTCATCGCGGCCGGGCGTCCGGAGGAGGCCCGCGAGGCACTCGCCCGGGCCCGCCGGGAGTGCCCCGAACTGGCCCGGATCGCCGATGTCGAACGCATGCTGGAGCCGGTGGAGGCGGCCCGGTGAGTGTCCCGATCGTCCTGGTGCGCGGCACCCGGGAGCTCTAGTCGAGCAGGCCCACGTCCTGGAAGCGCGGCCACCCGTAGCCGTACGCGCCCGCGCCGGCCACCCCGGTCCGGACCCCGACCAGCTCCGGCCGCTGGTAGAGCGGCACCGAGTGGCCGAGCTGCCAGATCCGTACGTCCGCCTCCTGGAGCAGGCCCAGCCGGGCCGCCGGGTCCGGTTCGGCGGCCGCCCGGTCGAACAGCCGGTCGATCTCCTCGGTACCGCTGCGGCCGAAGTTGCCACCCGGCTCGGGCACGCCGTCCAGGTCCGGCCGGGGCTTGGCGTAGACGGAACGCTGTTCGACCGCCGGGCTGGGGCCGGCCGGCCAGGAGAGGAGCGCGAGGTCGTAGTCCCCGGCCGCCAGGTGCTCCCCGACGAAGGACTCGGCGGGCGCGGGCACCCGCTGCACCGCGATCCCGGACTCCCCGAGCTCTGCGATGAGCGCGTCGGCGGTGCGCTCGGCGGTCGCCGAACCGGCCGGGACGAGCAGCGAGAGGGCGAGCGGCTTGCCGCCCTTGGCCCGGGTGCCCCCGCCGGCGGGCCGCATCCAGCCCGCCTCGTCGAGCAGCAGGCCCGGGTCCGCCGGACCGGCCGCGTCGCTGTTGTCCCGGTAGCCCTGCTGGTCGCCCGCGAACAGGTGGCTACCCAGCGGGGCGGCGGGCAGGCCGAGCGGGGTGAGCGCGGCGTCGGCGATCCGCCGCCGGTCGACGGCCCGGGTGAGGGCGCGGCGCACCAGCGGGTCGGTCAGCGGGCCGCGCGCCGCGTTGAGGGTGAGCTGGGTGAGCGAGGCCGCGGCGGCCCGGTGCACGGTGACGCCGGGCAGCGATTCGGCCCGCCGCAGCGCCAGTGCCGCGGCCTCGGGCGCGGCCGCGGGCGGCGGCGCGGCGGAGGCTGACGCGGAGGCGGAGGCGGAGGCTGACGCAGAGGCGGAAGGCTCGGGAGGGGCGGCCGGCGCCGCCCGGTCCACCGCCGCGGTGAGCGGGGCGATGTCCAGCCGCTCCTGGTCCAGCGCGTCCAGCCGCTGCTCGGGCCGCACGGCGAGGAAGTCGATCCGGTCGGCCTTCGGCGGATCGCCCCACCAGAGCGGGCTGCGCACCACGGTGACCGTCCCGCCCTCGGCGTCGTACCGGGAGAGGGTGTACGGGCCGGCGCTCGGCCGGCCGCCGTCGGCCGGCGGCCGGGTGGAGGCGTCCGGGCCGGCCGTCTCGGCGGCCGGGTAGAGCGGGCCGAACAGTGCGCGCCACTCCGCGTACGGCCGCCGGAAGGTCACCCGCACCTCGTACGGGTCGGCGCCCTGGGCGACCGAGTCGATGGCGTCGTACCCGGCCGCCTTCCCGGTCCGGCGGGCCGGGTCCGGGCCGGACAGCGCGATCCGCTGGGCGTCGAGGTCGGCGGCCGAGATCGGGGTGCCGTCGCTCCAGACGGCGCGCGGGTTGAGCCGGTAGGTCACCACCTGCGGCTGCTCCCCGGGCGGGGTGCAGTCGAAGCCCGCCAGGTAGTCGGGGTCGGGGACGAGCCGGCCGTGCTCGTCCGGCCGGAACAGCGAGGGGTACAGCGCGTGGGCGAGCAGCGCCGAGTCGGCGGTCGCCGCGCCCTGGTAGACGTTCAGCGTGGCCGGGACGCCGTCCACCGCCCAGCGCAGCGTGCCGCCGTCCCGGACGGCGGCGCGGTCGGCGGGCCCGACGTCCCCGGTGGTGGCGGTGGGATCGGCCGGGGCGGGCACGGGGGCGGGGGCCCGGGGGCCGGGGTCGTCGGAGCAGCCGCCGAGAGCGGCGGAGAGCAGCAGCGCGGCGGCTGCGGCGGTGAGCTGGCGGACGCGCATGGCGGCCATCGAACGCCGCCGCGGCCGCCCTGCCCATGCCGACACGGCGGGCCGCCGGGCGACTGCACCCGTCCGGCCCACCGGTGCGGGCTGCTACAGGGCCAGCTCGAACCAGACGATCTTGCCCTTGGGCGTGCGCCGGCTGCCCCAGCGCTCGGCCAGCAGGCTGACCAGCTGCAGGCCGCGCCCGCCCTCGTCGGTCTCCTGCGCGCGCCGCTGCCGGGGCTGCGCGTAGCCGTCGTCCCAGACCTCGCAGACCAGGCTGCGCTCGCGCAGCAGCCGCAGCCGGATCTCGCCCCGCCCGTGCTTGAGCGCGTTGGTGACCAGCTCGCTGACCAGCAGCTCGGTGGTGTCGACCAGCTCCTCCAGCCCCCGGGCGAGCAGCCAGCTGCAGGCCAGCTCCCGGGCCTTGGCCACCGAGGTGGGCTCGGGCGGCAGGAACCAGTTGCCGACGGCGTCGTCGGGGAAGGCGTGCACCTTGGCCATCAGCAGGGCGATGTCGTCCTCGCCGTGGTGCGGGTTGAGCTCCCCGAGCACGTGGTCGCAGAGGTCCTCCAGCCCCTTGCCCTCGTCGGAGAGCGCGGAGCGGAAGGCCCGCAGGCCCTCGTCCAGCTGGTGCTTGCGGCTCTCCACCAGGCCGTCGGTGTAGAGGCCGAAGACGGCGCCGTCCGGGAGGTCGATCTCGACCTCCTCGAAGGGCTCGCCGCCGACGCCGAGCGGCAGGCCGGGCGGTACGTCGAGCATCCGGGCGCCCTCGCCGGGGCTGAGCAGGACGGGCGGCAGGTGGCCGGCGTTGGCGATCCAGCAGCGCCGGCTGACGGCGTCGAAGACCGCGTAGACGCAGGTCGCCAGGTAGACCTCGCGGGCCTCCTCGTCGGCGGTCGAGGTGAGCCGGCCGTACGGGGTGGGCGGGCCGACCGGCACCGAGTCGTCGCCGAGGCCGCGGGCGATCTCGTCCAGGGCGGTGAGCACCTCGCCCGGCTCCAGGTCGAGCATGGCCAGGGTGCGGACGGCGGTGCGCAGTTGGCCCATGGCGACGGCGGCGCGCAGGCCGCGGCCCATCACGTCGCCGATGACCAGCGCGGTGCGGTTGCCGGGCAGCGGGATGACGTCGAACCAGTCGCCGCCGACCTCGGTGTTGTTGTTGCTGGGCAGGTAGCGGCAGGCGATCTCCAGGCCGCTGGCGGCCGGGTTGCCCGGGGGCAGCAGGCTGCGCTGGAGGATCAGCGCCCGCTCGTGCTCGCGCCGGTAGAGCCGGGCGTTGTCGATGCAGACGGCGGCGCGGGCGACGAGTTCCTCGGCGATCGCGACGTCGCGGGCGTCGAAGGGCTCGCTGCCGATCGCCCGGGAGAGCTGGACGAGGCCGAGCACCTGGTCGCGGGCGACCAGCGGGACGATCAGGGTGGAGCGCAGCAGCGGGTCGCGCCCGGGCTCGGGGACGACGCTGCGGCCGGTGCGCAGCGCCCGGGCGTGCGGGGAGCGGCGGGGGTAGCAGAGGGTGCCGCCGGCCTCGGCGATCGGCAAGCCGGTCACCGAGCCGAGCACCGAGGAGGCGCCGCCGACCACGCTGGAGACGGCGACCCGGCGCAGTTCGCCGCTGCCGTCGGTGAGCACGGTGTCGCCGAGCCGGCCGGCGCTGGGCACGGTCTCGCCGGAGAGCAGCGCGGTGTAGAGGTCGACGGTGGCGAGGTCGCAGAACGGCGGGACGACGACGTCCAGCAGTTCCTTGGCGGTGGTCTCCAGGTCGAGCGTGGAGCCGATGTGCGCGCTGGCCTCGTTGAGCAGGGCCAGGTTGCGGCGCACGCCGTCGGCCTCGCGCTCGGCGACGTGCCGGCTGGTGACGTCGGAGACCTGCCCGGCGACGCCCATGGTCTGCCCGGCGGAACCGTTCAGGCGGTACAGCGAGACGGCCCAGAGCCGGTTGCCCTCGCGGGTCGGGACGGCACCGTGGAAGCGCAGGTCGAAGACGGGCTCGCCGGTGGCCAGGACCTTGCGCAGGGCGGCGGAGAGCCGGTCGGCCTCGGACGACGGGAAGAGGTCGTGCGGGGTGAGGCCCTCCAGGTCGGTGGGGACCAGGCCCATGCCGGAGGCGAAGGCGTCGTTGACCCGCTGCAGCCGCAGCCGGTCGTCGAACAGCACGAAGCCGGTGGGGGTCTGCCCGAAGACGGCCTCGGAGGCGGCCAGGTCGGTCTCGATCCGGCGCAGCCGTCCGAGGTCGACGGCCAGGCAGGTGGCACCCGCCGTGGGCAGGGAGCTGTCGGGCATCAGGTAGAGCTCGGCGAGGCCCTCTCCGCCGTCGGCGTCCCGGTACGGGGTGGTGCCGACCCATTCCTCGCCCGCCAGGGTGCGCTCCAGCCGGGCCCGGCCGCGCTGCCAGAGCTCGCGGGGGACGAAGGTGGAGATCGGGTCGGCGCCGACGGCCTCGGCGGCCGGGACCCCGAAGAACTCGGCGGCGCGCTCGCTCCACTGGCTGATCCGCCCGTCGGGGCCGATCGCGAAGGTGGCGACCCGGATGTAGTCGTAGATCGAGCCGGGGTCGCCCGCGCCCCAGGGCCGGCCCTCGGCGACGGGGTGGTGGCCGCGGCCGGCGGGCGCGCCGTCCGGTACGGGCAGGTGCGAGGAGCCGGCCTGCCCGGGTACAGCGGCATGACCGCTGCTCCTCGGCGACACGCTCCGCGCCGGAGTGCTGTTCAACGGACCGACCCCTCCAACCCGCGACCGTCCGGATGTCGAGAAGACCGAGTATTCATCATCGAGGGGTACGTTCACACGCCCTCAACATCACAACATCAGATCGGGCGAAGGTTTTTGTCCTACCGCCCGCGCAACCACAATGCCACGCCCGCGCCCCCTTCCGGAGCGCGCGCTCCCCCTGAGCGCCCGCTGGCACTGGCGACACCCCCTCCTCGCTGTTCGCTCCGCTCACGATCCGTCCGGCTCATTACCCGGCAGCGCCTGCTCGAACCAGACCACCTTGCCGATCCCCTCGGCCCGGGCGCCCCAGTGCAGGGCCAGCCGGTGGACCAGCTCCAGACCGCGCCCGCCCTCGTCGGCCTCGGCGGCGTGCCGCTCCTGGGGCGGGTCGGGCAGCGGATCGGAGATCTCGACCAGCAGCGTCTCGCCGAGCGTCAGCCGCACCCCGATGGGGGCGCTGGCGTACCGGACGGCGTTCGTCACCAGCTCGCTGACCAGCAGCTCGGCGATGTCGGTGAGCTCCTCGACGCCCCACTCGGCGAGCGTGGCGCGGACCAGCCGGCGCGCCCGGGAGACGGCGGTGGGCTCGGCGGGCAGGGTCCAGCCCGCCGTCGGGGTGCCGGCCTGGCCGTGGCCGAGCCGGGCCAGCAGCAGCGCGACGTCGTCCGGCTCCCGGCCCTGCTCCATGGTGTCCAGCACCGCCTCGCAGGCGGCCTGGATGGAGGCGTGCGGCTCCTGGAGCACCGTGATCAGCCGGCCGAGGCCGACGTCCAGGTCCTTGTCCCGGGACTCGACCAGGCCGTCGGTGCACAGCGCCAGCAGGCTGCCCTCGGGGATCTTCAGTTCGACCGATTCGAACGGAACTCCGCCCACCCCGAGCGGGGCGCCGGAGGGCAGGTCGAGGATGCGGCCGGCGCCGCCGCGCAGCGGGCCGCCGTTGCGGGTCGGCTCCGGGGCGGCCTCGCCGGGCACCACCAGCACCGGCGGGATGTGTCCGGCCTTGGCGACGGTGAGCCGGGCCGTCGTCGGGTCGAAGACCGCGTAGACGCAGGTGGCCAGCAGCGCCTCGTCCGGGCCCTGGGCGAGGTCGTCGGCCAGCTCGTGGACGTGCCGCAGCAGGACGTCCGGCGGCAGGTCGAGGGCGGCCAGCACCCGGACGGCGGTGCGCAGCCGTCCCATGGTGGCGGCGGCCCGCAGGCCGTGGCCCATCACGTCGCCGACCACCAGCGCGGTGCGGTCGCCGGGCAGCGGGATGACGTCGAACCAGTCGCCGCCGACCTCGGTGCCGCTGCTGCCGGGCACGTACCGGTAGGCGACCTCGACACCGGTGGGCTGCGGGACCTGCTGCGGGAGCAGGGTCCGCTGGAGGGTGAGCGCGGCGGTGCGTTCGCGGGCGTAGAGGCGGGCGTTGTCCAGCGAGCTGCCGGCCCGGTCGGCCAGCTCGACGGTGAAGGCCAGGTCGTCCCGGTCGAAGCCCTCGCGGTAGCCGGACCGGCTGACCAGCAGCAGGCCGATCACGATGCCCCGGGCGCGCAGCGGCACGACCAGCATCGAGTGCACGCCGAGGTCCCGGGCGGCCTGCATCTTCGGGTCGCCGGGGTAGGTCACCTCGTCCAGCTGGTCGGCGCCGGACAGCGGCTCGGGCACGCCGGTGCGCAGCACCCGGCCGCAGACGGAGTCCTCGGCGAAGGTGATCCGGGCGCCGCGGCGCAGCATCACGTCCACCTCGGGGCCGTCCTGGACGGAGGCGGTGCCGAGCTGGAGCAGCGAGGTGCGCCGGTCGTGGCCGTGCCGGGGCAGGTCGTCGCCGTGCGCGACGGCCTGGAGCAGGATCACCGCCGAGAGGTCGGCCAGCCGGGGAACGACCGAGCCGGCCAGCTCCTGGGCGATCCGGGAGGCGTCCAGCAGGTCGCCGACCCGGGAGCCGAACTCGTTGAGCAGCGAGAGCCGGCGCCGGGCGTGCTCGACCTTGGCGACCGCCCGGTAGCGCTCGGTCACGTCCATCACGGTGCCGGAGATGCCGAGCACCCGGCCGGAACGGTCGGTCATCCGGCTGTAGGAGATCGAGCGGTAGCCGGCCCGGGTGGTGACCGGGGAGGCCAGGGTGACGTCGATGACCGGCTCGCCGGTGGCCAGCACCTGGCGCTGGATGGCGGTGATCTCGTCGGCGGCCCGCTCCGGCAGGGTCTCGCCGGTGGTGCGGCCGACGTGGTCGTCCAGGGCGACGCCGTTCATCTCGGCGAGGGTCTGGTTGACGGCGGTGTAGCGCAGGTCGGTGTCCATGATGGCGATGCCCAGCGGGGACTGCTCGAACAGCGCGTCGCGCACCGCGAGGTCCCGCTCGACCGCCTGGACGGCGGCCGCCTCGGCCATGTTGACCTGGAGGAACGGGGTGCCGTCGCCGTCCACCAGGAGGGAGATCCGGGCGTCCACGGCGACCGGGGAGCCGTCCCGGTCGCGCAGCTCGGCGGGGCCGGCCCAGCGGCCGTGCCGCAGGGTGTCCTGGATCGCGCGCCGGATCCGGGCGACCTGCTCCCGGTCGGGGATCAGCTCGTCGATCCGGCGGCCGACCAGCAGCTCGTTCGGCCAGCCGAGCAGTTCCTCGGCGGCGGGGCTCCAGAGCACCACCCGGCCCGCGGTGTCCAGGATCGCGATGGCGACCCTGAGCATGTCCAGCAGGCTGCCCTCGGCGGGCGTGCCCGGGCCGCCGGGACCGCCCGTGCCGACCGGACCTCCCTGGGCGTCGGCGGGCCCGCCGGGGAACGGCCGGCCGGGACGGCCGCGCAGATCGGACCGGGCGCCGGGGCTGC
>NZ_JBHVJT010000045.1:0-46673 GCF_042798815.1 Kitasatospora sp. NPDC057738
TCCCGGCACCGGGCCGAGTCGGCGGCCGACCTCGCGGCCCTCGCCGCGGCGGACCGGCTGCTGCTGGACCGGGACGGCGGCTGCGCCCGGGCCGCCGCTATCGCCGCCGCGCAGGGCGCCGGACTGGTGTCCTGTGCGGTCGACCGGTCGGGGGACGCCGTCGAGGTGGTGGCCGAGGTGGACGTCCGCGGGCTCCCGGCCCGGCTGCCCGTCGGCCCGGCGCGGGCGAGGGCCCGGGCCGGGCCGGTACGGGCCCCGGTCACCGGCCCCGAGGACGTGCCGGACGCCGGGCCGGTGGGGGATCCGAGCGGAGCCCCGAGTGCGGCGGCGGTCTCATGAACGGGCCGGCGCTCCACCTTCCGGTCCCGGGGCCGCCTCCGGCGCGTCGGGCGCCTCCGGACCGGCGCTCGTGTCCGAAGCGTCCGAAGCATCCGAAGCGTCCGGAGTCTCCGGGCCGTCGGGCGCCTCCCGTCCGTCCTGCGTCTCCGCGGCTCCGGCGGCCCCGGCCAGCAGGACGTCCAGGAGCCGGACGGCGGCGGCCTTGTCCAGCGGGTCGTTCCCGTTGCCGCACTTGGGCGACTGGACGCAGGACGGGCAGCCGCGCTCGCACTCGCAGGAGGCGATCGCCGTCCGGGTGGCCGTCAGCCACTGGACCGCCCGCCGGAAGCCCCGTTCGGCGAAGCCGGCCCCGCCCGGGTGGCCGTCGTAGACGAACACGGTCGGCAGGCCGGTGTCCGGGTGCAGCGGGACGGAGACGCCGCCGATGTCCCACCGGTCGCAGGTGGCGAACAGCGGCAGCAGTCCGATCGAGGCGTGCTCGGCGGCGTGGGCGGCGCCGGGCAACTGGTCGGGCGGGATGTCCGCGTCGAGCAGCTGGTCCTCGGTGACGGTCCACCAGACCGCGCGGGTGCGCAGCGTGCGGGGCGGCAGGTCGAGCTTGGTCTCGCCCATGATCTCCCCGGTGGAGATCCGCTTGCGGAGGTAGCCGACCACCTGGTTGACCACCTCCACCGAGCCGAAGCTGAGCCGGCCCTCGCCCCATTCCACGGTGGTGTCGGTGTCCAGGACGGAGACGGAGGTGATGTCGCGGGCGGCCGTGGTGTACGGCGGGTCGGCCGGTTCGACCAGGGCCACGGAGTTCTCCAGGTCGAACTCCCGTACCAGGTAGGTGCGGCCCTGGTGGAGGTGGACGGCCCCGGTGTGGACGCTGGTGTGGGCGGCCGCGGCGTCCACCGTGCCGAGCAGGCGGCCGGTGTCGGCCTCGACGATCTGAACCGGACTGCCTCCGCTGCCGCGCAGGTCCACCGCGTCGGCCGCGCGCTCGCGACGGGTCCAGTACCAGGAGCCGTCACTGCGCCGGCGCAGCAGGCCGCGCCGTTCCAGGACCGGGAGCAGCGGCGCGGTGGACGGCCCGAACAGTTCCAGGTCGGCATCGGTGAGCGGGAGTTCGGCTGCCGCCGCGCACAGGTGCGGGGCGAGCACGTGCGGGTTGTCGGGGTCGAGCACGGTGGCCTCGACGGGCGCCGCGAACAGCGCCTCCGGGTGGTGCACCAGGTAGGTGTCCAGCGGGTCGTCCCGGGCGATCAGCACGGCCAGCGCGCCCTGGGCCTCCCGGCCCGCCCGGCCCGCCTGCTGCCAGAGCGAGGCCCGGGTGCCGGGGTAGCCGGCCATCAGGACGGCGTCGAGGCCGGAGATGTCGACGCCCAGTTCGAGAGCGGAGGTGGAGGCGAGGCCGAGCAGTCGGCCGGTGTGCAGATCGCGTTCCAGGGCGCGGCGTTCGTCGGCGAGGTAGCCGCCGCGGTAGGCGGCCACCCGTCCGGCGAGCGGGCGGTCGAGCTGGTCCTGGGCCTGGAGCGCCACGAGCTCGGCGGCACGCCGGGAGCGGACGAAGACGACGGTGCGGATCTCCCGCTCGACCAGGTCGGTCAGCAGGTGCGCGGCCTCGGCGGTCGCGGTGCGGCGCACGGGCGCGCCGTGCTCGCCGACGTTCTCGGTGAGCGGCGGCTCCCAGAGGCCGAAGACCATCGGCCCGCGCGGCGAGGCGTCCTCGGTTACGGCGACGGCGGGCAGGCCGGTCAGTCGCCGGGCGGTCGCGGCCGGGTCGGCGGTGGTGGCGGAGGCCAGCAGGAAGGTGGGTGACGAGCCGTAACGGGCGCAGATGCGGCGCAGCCGCCGCAGCACCTGGGCGACGTGCGAGCCGAACACGCCCCGGTAGCTGTGGCATTCGTCGACGACCACGTAACGCAACGCCTTGAGGAAGGAGGACCAGCGGGCGTGGCCGGGCAGGATGCCCCGGTGGAGCATGTCCGGGTTGGTGAGCACGTAGGAGGCGTACTGGCGGACCCACTCGCGCTCCTCGGTCGGGGTGTCGCCGTCGTACAGGGCGGCGCGGACCCTCGGCGGGGCGAGTTCGGCCGCCCGGCGGCGCTGGTCGGCGGCGAGCGCCTTGGTCGGAGCCAGGTAGAGCGCGGTGGCGCCGCGGCCGTTGCGGGCCTCGGTGCCGTCGAGGAGGTCGCTGAGCACCGGTGCCAGATAGCCCAGCGACTTGCCCGAGGCGGTGCCTGTGGCGATCACCACAGTCTGGCCGCTTTTGGCCAGATTCATCGCTTCTGCCTGGTGCGCCCACGGCTGTTCCACCCCGAGGGCGCGTGCCGCGGCCACGACCTCCGGACGGATCGAGTCCGGCCACGGTGAATAACGTGCAGGTCGGGCGGGAAGGTGCTCCGTATGGGTGAGCCGGTCGGACCGCCCCCGGCCGGTGGCCAGGGTCGTGAGCAGTGCCTCGGGCGGGCTGTGTCGGGGCGGCATGGGGACCCAGTGTGTCACCGGCGTGACGGAGAATCGTCGTAAGCCATCGTGCGGGCATGGCCGCAGGTGGTTGAATGTGGCCGTGACGGCCGTATGGCCGTGGGTCGCAGCGCTGAGGCTTGCCACGCGTTGGCTGGGCGCGCCCGGGCTCGCGACCATGCGGTGGCGGCCGTCCGGCCGAGGATCGCACATGACGTAGCAAGGCAAGGTGCTGGAGGTTCCGTGGACCTGTCCCTGTCGACCCGTTCAGTCGGCGATCGTACGGTCGTCGAGGTTGGCGGCGAGATCGATGTGTACACCGCCCCGAAGCTGCGGGAGCAGCTGGTCGAGCTCGTCAACGACGGCAAGTACCACCTCGTCGTCGACATGGAGGGCGTCGACTTCCTCGACTCGACCGGCCTCGGTGTGCTGGTCGGCGGTCTGAAGCGGGTGCGCGCCCACGAGGGCTCGCTGCGCCTCGTCTGCAACCAGGAGCGCATCCTGAAGATCTTCCGCATCACCGGCCTGACCAAGGTCTTCCCGATCCACACCTCGGTGGACGACGCGGTCAACGCGACCGACTGACGCGGCCGGGCCGGCCCGGGTGGCCGGCCCGCTCGTTTCCTCGCGTCCGGGAGCCCGGGCCCGTGCGGCCCGGTGCGTCCCCGGACGCCCCTGGGCCGGTTCCGCCGGCCCGCAGGGGCCGGACCTCCGGCCCCGGTCGGAGCACCCCGAGGGGGAGAGATGGCAACCGTCGAACTTCGATTCAGCGCGCTTCCCGAGCATGTGCGGACGGCCCGACTGGTCGCCGCGGCCGTCGCCAGACGGGCCGGGGTCGACGAGTCGGTGCTCGACGAGGTCCGGCTCGCGGTCGGCGAGGCGTGCTCCCGCGCGGTCGGGCTGCACCAGCGCGGCGGCATCGGCGGCACGGTCCGGGTCGCGCTGACCGATCAGGAGAAGCGTTTCCTCATCGAGGTCGAGGACGAGGCCGGCCCCGCCGCCGTCCCGGCCTCCGGCGCCGCCGAGGGCGGCGACCCGGACGAGGACACCCTGGGCCTCGCCGTGATCACCGGCCTGGTCGAGGACCTGGAGGTCACCAACGGCACGGACGGTGGCCTGATCCGGATGAGCTGGCCGGTCTCGGTCCCCTCCGTCGCGGTCTGAGGCGCCGCGGGCGTCGGCGGCGCCGCTTTCGCGCTTCCGCACGCCCGCGAGGGCTGGAGCCAGGCTCCCGGGCAGGCGTCGACGCGTGGTGATCCCGGCGGTCGGCTGTTCCCGGACGACCGGGTCCGCTCGTCGACCGGGCCTCGTCGCGATGGACGACGTCCGGGTGGGTTCGCATCCCGTCACCCGGACGACCGGGCAGGCCGTCGGGACATCGGCAGCCGCCTCGACCTCCGAAGCGTTCCGGGCCGAGCTGCCGGTCAGCCGGCGGAGGGCACCCGGGGCGAGGAGGTCCGCGTCGGCATGCCCGTAGGCCGGCTGTGCGAGGACGCGCCCTCCCCTGCCGGTGCAGCAGCAGCGGCCGACCTCGCCCGTCGTTCCGCTCGACGGCGATCCCGCACGACATCGAGCATCGGCACGGGCAGCAGGCAGCAGGCAGCAGGCAGCGGGCAGCGGGCAGCGGGGGAGTGAAACCGGAAATCGGGGAACGGACACCGGCCGTGTAGGTTCGACGACCGATGACGACCGAAACCGAAAGGCTCCTCCCGGTGAACAAGCGACTGCTGGCCGTACCCGCCCTCGGCGTGCTGCTCGCGTTCGGTGCCGTCGGCTGTGGCGGCGACGACAACAACAGCAAGCAGCTGGAGTCCTGGGCGTCGACCGTCTGCGGCGCCGCCAAGGACCCGATCTCCCAGGCGCAGGCCGCGCTCGCCGACACCGGCCAGGTGAAGACCGGCGAAGTCCCCGCCGACCTCCAGAAGCGGCTCTCCACGGACATCGGGCGGCTGGCCAAGACCAACCAGGACATAGCCGCCGCCATCGACGGTGCCGGGGCGCCCAAGGTGCAGGACGGCGCGACCCTCCAGAAGGACACCGTCGACGAGCTGAAGAAGGCGGCCGACGGCTACGTAGAGGTCCAGAAGAAGCTGGACGCGCTGCCCAACACCGACCAGGCCAAGTTCGCCGACGGGCTGCGCAGCGTGGCCGACCAGGTGCAGCAGCTGGCCTCGCTCTCCACCCAGGCGCAGAGCAAGCTCCAGCGCGGCGATCTCGGCGCGGCGATGGCCAAGCAGGAGGGCTGCAAGCCGTCCCCGACCACCGCCCCGACCGGCGGTGCCACCGGTGGTGCGGGTGCCGGCGTGAGCGGCACCCCGGCCCCGGGCGGTGCGGGCACGACCCCCGCCCCCGGCGCCACCGACACCCCGGGCGCTCCGGCCACCACCCCGGCGCCCGGCGCGACCGACAGTGCGAGCCCGGCCGCT
This sequence comes from Kitasatospora sp. NPDC057738, assembly GCF_042798815.1. Lineage (NCBI taxonomy): Bacteria > Bacillati > Actinomycetota > Actinomycetes > Kitasatosporales > Streptomycetaceae > Kitasatospora > Kitasatospora sp. NPDC057738. The sequence continues at coordinate 5,214 of NZ_JBHVJT010000045.1, forward strand.
GCCGGCGCGACCACCGCTCCGTCCGCCCCGGCCGGCACCCCGGCGAACCCCGCCCCCAGCGCGAGCTGAGCCCCGGCGGACCGCACGATCCGACGCGCCCGCCCCCGACACCGGCCCGACACCGGCCCGACACCGGCCCGTCCCCGGCCCGTCCCCGGCCTGGGACCCGGCTGGTGATGGGCGGCGCGCGTCGGCCATGACGAAGTCACCCGAGCCGCCTCCGCGAGCCGCCTCCGCGAGCCGCCGCCGCCGGCCGCCGCCGCCGAACGACTCGGCGCCCCCGGCAGGGCGGCGCGCGGCGGCTCCCGGGGGCGTGCGTGGTGGTGCGGGCTTCCGTCCGATGGCCGTGGGGCGCAGCGGCGGCCGCGGGGTGGGCGCCGGGGGACAATGGCGGGGTGATCAGTAGCCCCGTTCTCGACCCGACCCGCCTCGCCAAGTTCCGCGAGGCGCTGCTCGCCGCCTCGTTCACCGCCGACGGGTGCCTGGACCTGCTCGGGCCCACCGGCTATTCGGCGTTGGCCCGCAGCGAGGCGGTCCCGGCACTGCGGGCGACCCGCGGTGGCAGCCCGCTGGAGACGCTGGTGCGGCTGTTCCTGCTCCAGCAGCCGGTCCCGTACCGGGCGGCCGCCGCCGCGCTGCCGGTGGAGGACTGCCTGGCGGACGGCTGGCTGCGCCCCGACGGCGATCTGGTGCGCGCCACCGTCGACGTCCGGCCGTACGCCAACGAGGTGGCCGGGATGCCCAGTTCGGATGCCTGGGTGGTTTCCGACCTGGGCTGCGCGGTGGGCGGCGCGGGCGGCATCGGCTCCGGCGAGACCGCGCACGGGGTGGCCCGCAAGGACCTGGTGCTGGGCGTCGGCGGTGCCTCCACCACGCTGGCCAACATCACCGTGCGCCGTCCCGTCCGGGCCGCGCTGGACCTCGGTTCGGGCTCCGGTGTCCAGGCGCTGCACGCGGCCCGCCACGCCGGGACCGTCACTGCCACGGACCTCAATCCGCGCGCGCTGCGCTTCACCGAGCTGACCCTGGCGCTGTCCGGTTTCGACAACACCGAGGTGTCCGCCGGAAGCCTCTTCGAGCCGGTCGGGGAGCGGAAGTTCGACCTGATCGTGTCCAACCCGCCGTTCGTCATCTCGCCGGGCGGCCGGTTCACCTACCGCGACGGCGGCATGGCCGGGGACGACCTGTGCCGCAGCCTGGTCCGCTCGGCCGCCGACCACCTTGAGCCCGGCGGCTACTGCCAGCTGCTCGCCAACTGGCAGCACGTCAAGGGCGAGGACTGGCAGGAGCGGCTGGCCGGCTGGGTCGCGGGCACCGGCCTGGACGCCTGGGTCGTCCAGCGCGAGGTCCAGGACGTGGCCCAGTACGCCGAGTTGTGGCTGCGCGACGGCGGTGACCACCGCGGCCCCGGTGGCGACTACCAGGCCCGGTACGGCGAGTGGCTGGACGCCTTCGAGTCGGGCCGGGTCGAGGGCATCGGGATGGGCTGGATCACCCTGCGGGCGAGCGGCGCCGAGCGTCCGACCGTCCGGGTGGAGGAGTGGCCGCACCCGGTGGAGCAGCCGCTGGGCCCGCACATCGAGGCCTGGTTCGACCGGCAGGACTTCCTCCGCTCGCACGACGACGCGGGCCTGCTCGCGGCCCGCTACGTGCTGGCCGACGAGGTGGTCCAGGAGCAGGTCGGCGCGCCGGGCGCGGAGGACCCGGAGCACGTGATCCTGCGTCACAACCGGGGCATGCGGCGCGCCACCAAGGTGGACACCGTGGGTGCCGGGTTCGTAGGGGTCTGCGACGGGACGCTGTCGGCGGGCGAGATCGTGGACGCCATCGCGCAGCTGCTCGGCGAGGACCGGGTGGTCCTGCGGGACCGGGTGCCGGAGTCGCTGCGCCTGCTGACCGAGCAGGGGTTCATCGACCCGGTCCGCTGAAGCCCGTCCCGACGCGTCCTGACCCGTCCCGACGCGTCCTGACCCGTCCCGGCCCCCCGTGGCCGGATTCACCGTGCCCGGATTCACCGTGCCCGGTTGCGCCGTGCCCGGATTCACCGTGCCCGGACCCCGGCTCTCCGTGACCGCATCCGCCGAGACCTGACCGGTTCACTCGCCCGTACCCCCTGGTTCGTCCGGCCGCCGCCGGGCGGCAGTCTCCCGTTGGCTCTCCACTGTGAAGCTCTGTCCACAGGCTGTGGACAGAGCTGGGGAGCCGGGGGCCAGGGGTGGACACGACGACGGCGATGGTGGGCGGGTCGGTGCTCGCCCTCTTCGGTGGCGTGCTGCTGCTCTGGTGCGCCGCCGAAGTGGGGTTGCGCCTGCGGGTGCGCCGCCGGGGGGCGTCGGCGGTGGCCACCGTGATGGCCGAGGACGACGTGCACGGCCAGCTGGACAGTGCTCCGCTGCTCTCCTTCTCGGTGCCGCCCTCGGTCGGCGGCGCGGGCGCGTGCGGGATCGCCGGGCTGGTGATCGCCCGTCCGCGGGGGCACACCCCGCTGCGCCGCCCGGACCGCTTCGCGCCCGGAGCCTCGGTGCGGATCTGTTACGACCCGCGGCGCCCGAGCAGGGTGGTGCTGGCCGCGGGGGAGGTCGGTCGGGCTGCCGTCGTGGACCTGCTGTGGAGCGTCCTGGGCGTGGGCTGCCTGGCGGCGGGCGCCGGGCTCCTGGCCGTGGCCGGCAGCTGAGCCCCGCCCCAGCCCCGCTCCGCCCTCGCCCCGTCCCCACCCCGCCGCCCGTGAGAACCCGTCGATTTTCCGTTGACAGATCTTGAAATCCGTCATTCCATCCTCCGGAACCTGCCGAAGGCCCCCCTCCGCGGGGCGCGAACCTCCGTCATCGGGTTACCGTTCGAGTGGCGTCGGTGAGCCCGGCAAGTGAAAAAGCGGGATCCGTCCGTTTGACAAGGGTGGCCGGGGTACGGTCACACTCCGCTGGTGGGGGTGTCGTGCCGCGGCAGCCCCGGGGCGGTGGAGGGGTCGGGCGGAGTGCAGCCCGTGCTGCCGGCGCCGACCAGCCACATAAGGACCGGGAGAGAAGAGCGAAGGTGTCCCCGAGCAGCGAGACCGCGCACGGACAGCGACTCGTCATTGTCGAGTCGCCGGCCAAGGCGAAGACGATCAAGGGCTACCTGGGCCCCGGCTACATCGTCGAGGCGAGCGTCGGGCACATCCGCGACCTCCCCAGCACCGCGGCCGAGGTGCCGGACAAGTACACCGGCGAGGTGCGGCGCCTCGGGGTGGACGTCGACCACGACTTCGCGCCCATCTACGTGGTCAACGCGGACAAGAAGTCCCAGGTCAGCAAGTTGAAGTCGCTGCTCGCGGAGTCCGACGAGCTCTTCCTCGCCACCGATGAGGACCGCGAGGGCGAGGCCATCGCGTGGCACCTCCAGCAGGTGCTCAAGCCCAAGGTGCCGGTGCACCGCATGGTGTTCCACGAGATCACCAAGTCGGCGATCCAGGAGGCCGTGGCCAACCCGCGCGAGCTCAACCAGCGCCTGGTCGACGCCCAGGAGACCCGCCGCATCCTCGACCGGCTGTACGGCTTCGAGGTTTCGCCGGTGCTGTGGAAGAAGGTCATGCCGAAGCTGTCGGCGGGCCGGGTGCAGTCCGTCGCCACCCGACTGGTGGTCGAGCGCGAGCGCGAGCGGATGGCCTTCCGCGCCGCTTCGTACTGGGACCTGGTCGGCACCTTCGGCACCGGCCGCACCCCGGCCGACGCCGCCAACCCGGAGACCTTCGGTGCCCGGCTGGCCTCCGTCGACGGCAAGCGGATCGCCAGCGGCCGCGACTTCGGCCAGGACGGCCGGCTGAAGGCCGCCAGCGCGAACACCCTGCACCTGGACGAGCAGGCGGCCCGTCAGCTGGCCGCCGCCCTGGAGCAGACGGCGTTCGGCGTCCGCAGCGTCGAGTCCAAGCCGTACCGCCGCTCGCCGTACGCGCCGTTCCGCACCACGACGCTCCAGCAGGAGGCCAGCCGCAAGCTGGGCTTCGGCGCCAAGCGGACCATGCAGGTGGCCCAGAAGCTGTACGAGAACGGCTTCATCACCTATATGCGTACCGACTCCACCACGCTGTCGGACACCGCGATCACCGCGGCCCGGGCCCAGGTCACCCAGCTGTACGGCGCGGACTACCTGCCGGACGCCCCGCGCACCTACGCCAGCAAGGTGAAGAACGCGCAGGAGGCGCACGAGGCGGTCCGCCCGTCCGGCGACCGTTTCCGCACCCCCGCCGAGACCGGCCTGACCGGTGACGACTTCAGGCTGTACGAGCTGATCTGGATGCGCACCGTCGCCTCCCAGATGAAGGACGCGGTCGGCCAGTCCGTCACCGTCCGGGTCGGCGGCACCTCCGCCGACGGCCGGGACGTCGAGTTCTCGGCCACCGGCAAGATCATCACCTTCCACGGTTTCCTCAAGGCCTACGTCGAGGGCGCCGACGACCCGAACGCGGAGCTCGACGACCGCGAGCGCCGGCTGCCGCAGGTCGCCCAGGGCGACCCGCTGGCCGCCGAGCGGATCACCCCGGAGGGCCACGCCACCAAGCCGCCGGCCCGCTACACCGAGGCCTCGCTGGTCAAGGAGCTGGAGGACCGGGAGATCGGCCGCCCCTCCACCTACGCGTCGATCATCGACACGATCATCCAGCGCCGGTACGTCTTCAAGAAGGGGACGGCGCTCGTCCCGTCCTTCCTCTCCTTCGCCGTGGTCAACCTGCTGGAGAAGCACTTCGGCCGGCTGGTCGACTACGACTTCACCGCCAAGATGGAGGACGACCTCGACCGGATCGCCGCCGGTGAGGCGCAGTCCGTGCCGTGGCTGAAGCGCTTCTACTTCGGTGAGGGCGAGGGCCACGCCGCGGGCGGCGCCGCCGAGGCCGGCAACGGCGACGGCGACCACCTGGGCGGCCTGAAGGAACTGGTCACCGACCTCGGCGCGATCGACGCCCGGGAGATCAGCTCGTTCAGGGTCAGCGACGACATCACCCTGCGGGTCGGCCGCTACGGCCCGTACGTCGAGCGCGCCTCCACCGTCGAGGGCGAGCCGGGCCAGCGTGCCGACATCCCGGACGAGCTGCCGCCGGACGAGCTCACCGTCGAGCTGGCCGAGGAGCTGCTGGCCAAGCCCAGCGGCGACTTCGAGCTCGGCCCGGACCCGGTCGGCGGCAACATGCTGGTCGCCAAGGACGGCCGCTACGGCCCGTACGTGACCGAGATCCTGCCCGAGGGCACGCCGAAGACCGGCAAGAACGCGGTCAAGCCGCGCACCGCCTCGCTGTTCAAGACGATGTCGCTGGACACCGTCACGCTGGAGGACGCGCTGCGGCTGCTCTCGCTGCCCCGGGTGGTCGGCACCGACGCCGAGGGCGCGGAGATCACCGCGCAGAACGGCCGCTACGGCCCGTACCTCAAGCGCGGCACCGACTCCCGTTCGCTCACCAGCGAGGACCAGCTCTTCACGATCACCCTCGACGAGGCGCTGGCGATCTACGCCCAGCCGAAGCAGCGCGGCCGGGCGGCCGCCGCCCCGCCGCTCAAGGAGCTGGGCAACGACCCGGTCAGCGAGCGCCCGGTGGTGGTCAAGGACGGCCGCTTCGGTCCGTACGTGACCGACGGCGAGACCAACGCCACGCTCCGCAAGGACGACGACGTCGAGACCATCACGCCGGAGCGCGGGTACGAGCTGCTCGCCGAGAAGCGGGCACGCGGACCGGTGAAGAAGGCGGCGAAGAAGGCCCCGGCGAAGAAGGCCGCGGCCAAGAAGACGACCACCGCCAAGACCGCGGCGACCAAGACCGCGGCCGCGAAGAAGACCGCCGCGAAGAAGGCCACCACCAAGACGGCGGCGGCGAAGAAGACGGCGGCCAAGAAGACCGCCACGAGCAGGACGGCGGCCGACAAGGCCTCGGCCACCGAAGAAGGCTGATCCGCGGTCACCGCGGCCGGGCCCGCACCCCCGATCCCGGGGGGCGGGCCCGAGGCCCGTCGGGTCTGTGCGGGGTACGTCACAACCCGGTGATGAGCACGATCCGGAAGCCCGTTCGCCACATTCCGGCCAGGCCCAGCCCGCTACGCTGACCGTATGACGAGCGAGGAGCAGCCCACCCCCAGCGCCCCGGCCGCCAGAGCGGGGGTGTCCGACCTGCCCGAGGTCGCGCCCGCCGGGACTCCGGTGGACCGGGCCCGGGCCCTGCTGCGGACACGTGCCTACCGGCGCCTGTGGACCACCCAGCTGATCGGCGGCACCGCCGACCGGCTCGGTCTGCTGGTGCTGATCGCGCTCACCGTGATCGCCGCCGCCCAGGACGGCCGGTTCGGCAGCCTGCCGCGCAGCCTCGCCTTCGCCCTCGCCGCGGTCCTCGCCGTCCGGGTGCTGGCGACCGGCCTGGTCGGCGTCGCACTGCTCGGCCCGGTGCACCGGCTGGTCACCGGCCGACTGGACCGGCGCTGGACGCTCTTCGGCGCCGACGTGCTGCGCGCCCTGCTGATCGGCCTCGCCCCCTGGTGGAGCGTCTGGCTGGGGTCCGCCGCCGAGCCGTCCGGGGCCGCCACCTACGCCCTGCTCGCCACCGTGTTCGTCACCGGTGCCGCCGAGCGGGTCCGGGGGATCGCCAAGGCCGCCGCCGTTCCCGGCCTGCTGCCTCCGGCCAACCCGCACCTGCCGGTCGCCGAGCAGCGCCCGGCCGCGGCCAACCTGGAGAGCGTCCGGAGCATCGACCGCTTCACCGGCTGGGTGACCGTGCCGCTCGGCGCGCTCGGCCTGGTGGCCTTCACCCTGCTCAACAACATCGGCGCGGCCCTCGGCTCCGACTGGCTCCGCGCCCACCAGCTCACCTTCGCGGCGCTCGGCGCGGCCGGGCTGTTCGCCGCCGCGGCGGTCCGCGACCACCTCCAGCAGCTGCCCGGCGGCCCGGTGTCCGTCGCCCCGGTCTCGCCGCTCCAGGGACTGCGCGCCCCGACCGACGCCGCCCCCGGCCCCGCGCTGAGCAAGGGGCGCACCGGCGGCGCCCCGTACTTCACCTTCGCCGTCGCGGCCGGCTACGCCGCGATGGCGGGCGTCGCCGCGCTCGCGCTGCTCACCGCCGCCGAGCACCGCGCCGGGCCGATCGGCTACGGCCTGCTGGTGCTCGCCGCCGCCGGGACGCCCGCCCTGGGCGCCCGGCTCACCCGGGCCACGCTGCCCTCGCTGTCCCGTCGCCGGCTGCTCGCGCTGGCGCTGCTCACCCAGGGCGTCGCACTGATCCTGGCCGGGCTGGTGCTGGACTTCGTGCTGGTCCTGCTGCTCACCGTGCTGGCCGGGCTGGCCGCCGGGATCGTGATCTCGGCCGGACGCACCCTGCTCGCCCAGGAGGTCGAGGAGGCCCGGCTGCCGAAGGTCACCGAGCACCTGTTCGCGGTGCTCCGGACCGTGGTCGCCGCCGCGCTGGTCGTCGTCCCGCTGATCGCCGCCGCCTACGGGGACGTCGAGTACGGCACCGTCGAGCCCGGCTCCTTCACCTTCATCCACGGCGGCGCGGCCCTGGCCGTCGCCACCTCCGGGCTGCTCACGCTGGTGCTCGCCGCGGTCGTGCTGCTGCGCACCGACGACCGGCGCGGCACCGCGCCGTTCGTCCGGGACCTGGTGGACTCGGTGCGCGGCCCGGGCGGCCCGGCGCCGCGCCTCGGCGCGGGCACCGGCTTCTTCATCGCCCTGGAGGGCGGCGACGGCGCCGGCAAGTCCACCCAGGCCCAGGCGCTCGCCGAGTGGATCCGCGGCAAGGGGCACGAGGTCGTGCTCACCCGCGAGCCCGGCGGCAGTCCGGTCGGCCAGCGGCTGCGCGGCCTCGTCCTGGACGTCGGCAACACCGGCCTGTCGCACCGCGCCGAGGCGCTGATCTACGCCGCCGACCGCGCCGAGCACGTCGAGAACGTCATCCGGCCGGCCCTCGCCCGCGGCGCCGTGGTGATCACCGACCGGTACATGGACTCCTCCATCGCCTACCAGGGCGCCGGTCGCGACCTGGCCGCGACCGAGGTCGCCCGGATCTCCCGCTGGGCCACCGGCGGGCTGCTGCCCGACCTGACCGTCGTCCTGGATGTCGACCCGACCAAGGCCCGCGAGCGCTTCACCGAGGCGCTGGACCGGCTGGAGTCCGAGCCCACCGAGTTCCACCTGCGGGTCCGGGCCGGCTTCCTCGCCCTCGCCGCCGCCGACCCGGCGCGCTACCTGGTCGTGGACGGCAGCCAGGCCCCCGGCTTCGTCACCACTGCCATCCGGCACCGGCTCGACCGCGAGCTGCCGCTCTCCGAGCAGGAGAGGGCCGCCCGCGCCGAGCAGGAGCGGCTGGCCAAGGAGGAGGCCGAGCGCCGCGCCGCCGAGGAGGCCCGGAAGAAGGCCGAGGAGGAGGCCGCCGAGCGCAAGCGGCAGGAGGTGCTGGCGCAGCTGCGGGCCGAGCAGGCGGAGCAGGAGCGGCTGGCCAAGGAGGAGGCCGAGCGGGCCGCCGCCGAGGCCCGGCGCAAGGCCGAGGAGGAAGCGCGCCGCAGGGCCGAGGAGGAGGCCGCGCGTCGCGCCGAGCAGGAGGCCGAGCGGCGCAGGGCCGAGGAGGCCCGGCTGGCCGCCGAGGCCGCCGAGCGCAAGCGGATCGCCGAGGAGGCGGCCGCCCAGGCCGAGCTCCAGCGGCAGCGCGAGCTGGCCCGCGAGGAGCAGCGCCGCCGGGCGGAGGAGGCGCTCCAGCGGGCCGAGGAGGCGCGGCTGGCGCAGGCCGCCGCGCTCGCGGCCGCGGCTGCGGCGGCGGAGTCCGCGGAGGGCCGGGCCGAGGCGCGGCCGGGTCCGGGGTCGGCATCCGACGCGGGTTCGGCGACGGGTTCGGCTTCGGCGTCCGGTCCGGGTTCGGGTTCGGTGGCCGGGGAGTCGGCTGCGGAGACGACCACGGAGCTGCGGGCGGTCCGGGACGTTCCGAAGGGCGCCCCGCGGGACGCGGCGCAGTCGGCGGCGCAGGCTCCGGTGGGCGGGCTCGGGGACGAGGCGACGCGCGAGCTCTCGCCGCGGGACCGGCAGGCGGCCGTCCGGGCTGCTGAGGCCGCCGAGGCGCGCAAGGCCGCGGAGGCTGCCGAGGCGCGCCGGGCGGCCGGCGGAACCGCCGGTACGGTCGACGAGACCGCCAAGCTGCCGGTGGTGCCGGCCTCGGCGGTGGACGAGACGGCCGTGCTGCCGAGGGTCCCGGCGGAGGCCGACCGGACCGAGGTGCTGCCGCGGATCGAGCCGGGCCGCACCGAGGAGCGTGCCGGAGGCCGTACCGGAGGCCGCACCGAGGGCCGGCCGGCGCAGGGGCCGCGGCGCGCGGAGCCGGTGGACAGCACCCGCGAGCTGCCGGTGGTCGACGCCGGGCCGACGGCCGAGCGGTCGCAGCCCGGTGCCGAGCGGCCGAGGCCGGAGTGGGCCGAGGAGACGCCGCTGGACGACCTGCCGAGCCTCACCGACACCCTGCTGGGCTCGCACGACGAGTGGACGCGCTGGGAGCACGGCGGTCAGGGCCAGGGCGCTCCGTACGACGGCCCGCAGGGCGGCGCGGAGCGGCCCGAGGGCCGCGGGGACGCACAGGACAAGGGCGACGGCACGGGTGACGGCAAGGGCGACGGCAAGGGCAAGGGCCGTCGTTGGGGCCGCCGGGGCTGACCGGACACGTGTGGGCGGCGCCGTCGGGGCAGGTCCCCGGCGGCGCCGCCGCGTTCCGTGGGGCCGCCTCCTCGCCCCGCCGTGACCCGGACGGAGCAGTGGGTGTCGGAGCGGAGACGTATGCTCGACGGCGGGGAAGAGGCGCCACGAGCGCTGCCGTACTGAGCTTGGGAGCAGTAGTGGCCGTCTGGGACGACCTGGTGGGCCAGGAGCGGGTGGTCGAGCAGCTGACCGCCGCCGCCCGGGCGGCCGGGGCGACGATCGAGGCCGGTCGCGGGACCGCCCCGGTCGAGGGCGCGAACGCCTCCCTGATGACGCACGCGTGGCTGTTCACCGGCCCGCCCGGCGCCGGGCAGGTCACCGCCGCGCGCTCCTTCGCCGCCGCCCTCCAGTGCACCAGTCCCGACCTCGCGCTCGGCGGCACGCCCGGCTGCGGGTTCTGCGACGGCTGCCACACCGTGCTGGCCGGCAGCCACGCCGACGTGAAGTACGTCCGTACCGACGGCCTCTCCATCGGCGTCGGCGACATGCGCGACCTGGTCGTGCGCGCCTCCAGCTACCCGACCGGCGGCCGCTGGTCGGTGATCCTGGTGGACGCCGCCCACCGGCTCACCGAGGCCGCCGCGAACGCGCTGCTCAAGGGCGTGGAGGAACCCTCCCCGCGCACCGTCTGGCTGCTGTGCGCCCCCTCCGTCCAGGACGTGCTGCCGACCATCCGCTCACGCTGCCGCCTGCTGGTGCTGCGCACCCCCGCGGCCGAGGCGGTCGCCGACACGCTGGTCCGCCGTGACGGCGTCGACCCGGAGACCGCCCGGCTCGCCGCGCTGGCCGGGCAGGGCGACATCGAGCGCTCGCGCCGCCTCGCCGTCGACGAACAGGCCCGCACCCGCCGGACGGAGGTGCTGCGCATCCCGCTGGAGGTGGGAGACATCGGCGGCTGCCTGACCGCCGCCCAGCGCCTGGTCGACACCGCCAAGGCCGACGCCGAGGCGCTCGCCGAGACCCAGGACGCCAAGGAGACGGACGACCTCAAGGCCGCCTACGGCGCCTACGAGGGCGGCAAGGTGCCGCGCGGCATGGCCGGCGCGGTCAAGGAGCTGGAGAAGCGGCAGAAGAGCCGGGCCACCCGCACCCGCCGGGAGACCCTCGGCGTCGCCCTGCTCGACCTGCTCGGCTTCTACCGGGACGTGCTCGCCATCCAGCTCGGCTCCACCGGCGCGCTCGCCAACGAGGACCAGCGGCAGGCGCTGAACCGGGTGGCCCAGGCCGGGCCGGCGGAGAGCACGCTGCGGCGGATCGAGGCGGTGCTGGCCTGCCGTCAGGCGCTGGACCGCAACGTCGACCCGCTGCTCGCGGTCGAGGCGATGACGGTGGCGTTGCGCGCGGGCTGAGTGACGGCTGAGCGCGGGCTGAGCGCCGATCGGGGGCGGGGCCGTCCGGCTCCGGGCCCTCGGGCCCTCGGACCGTCCACCCGGGCGTCGCTCCGGCGGGCGTCGGCTGTACGCCTCCCGGAGCCGGTGCGCCATCCCACCTTCGAGTGAACGAGCGACACTCGCCGGGCACACCGTCGTGTGACCGTCCACCCGTTGTGCACGCTGGGGGCCGACTGCGCCCGCTGCCGGGGCGGTCGCCTTCCGTGCGCGCCGGGTCCGGTTCGGCGCGACCCCCTCCAGAGGTGGTGCGTCCCGTGGTTCGTTCGCTCCTCGTCATCCCCTTGCTGGCCGCCGCCCTCGGCGGGATCTGGCTGGCCCGGGGCGCCCAACACCGCTGGCGCGACCTGCGCGCCGCCGAGACCTACGAGCTGGCCGGCGACCGCTGGCCGATGCTGCTGCGGGCGGCCGGGGCGATGGTCTGCGGGGTGTGCGTCACCGCGCTGACGGTGCTCACCACGCTGGGCGCCTTCGGCGGTCTCGGCCGGGGCACCCAGGAGCCGGACCGGGCGGAGCCGGTCGTGGACGCGGCGGGCTCGGCTCCGGGCACGGACACGGGTGCCGGGACCGGTTCGGGGACGGTGGTCCGGCAGCAGCAGGCGGTGCCGCCCGCGGTCGCCGAGTCGGCCGCCGCCCCCGACCCCGCTGCCCCCGCCGCCGTCGCGGCTGCCGCGGCCCCCGCCGTGGTCAGCCGCTTCGACAGCGTCGGCCACCCCGGCGGGGGCGAGCTGCTCCAGTCCGCCGTACTGGGCCCCGACGGCCACCCCCGCAACATCCGGGTCTGGCTTCCGCCGCAGTACGCCAAGGAGCCGAACGCCCGCTTCCCGGTCGTCGTGATGCAGGCCGCCACGCCCCAGAAGACCGCCGACGCCGAGGTCCCGGACGTCTTCGAGGGCATCGGGGCGGCCCTCCAGACCGGCAAGTCCCACCCCTTCATCCTGGTCGCCCCCGAGGCGCCGAACGGCACCGCGCACCCCTGCGAACTGGTCGCCGCCGCTCCGGCCGCCGTCGCCGACGACGCGACGCTGCGCACCACCATCGCGACCTCCTTCCGCACCCTGCCGCCCGGCCCGGCCTCCTGGGGCACCCTCGGCGTCGAGGCCGGCGCGCCCTGCGCGGCCGCCGCCGGGCTCTCCCGGCCCGACCTGTACGGCGCGGCGGCGGCGGTCTCCGGCCGGTACGACGCCACCGCGCTCACCCAGACCGGTGCCGAGGCCCCGGCCGGCAGCGCCGCCAAGCTGCTGCTGGCCGCCGCCAAGGGCGACTCCGCCGGGCTGGACGCGGCCCGCAAGCTCCAGGCCGCACTGAAGGCCGGCCCCGGAGCGGCGGCCAAGGCCGAGGTGCGGATCTCGGACAACGTGCAGGACTTCACCCCCGACCGGGAGCGGCTGCGGCTGGTCCGTCAGGCAGCGCAGTTCCTGGCCGAGGCGCTGGCCAGGGCGTCCTGAGGGCAGGTCCGGCGGCACTACGCTGCCCGGTACCCCGGAGCGGGTGCCGGGCAGCTGCGTTTCCTCCGGGGTGCTTCGAGGGTTGTTCCCACTGCGGGTGTTCCTCCGGTGTTCCCCGGTGTTCCCCCGGTGTTCCTTCGGTTCTTCCACGTGCTGGTCGGTTGCGGAGAGGTGGCGGATGAGGGCCTTCGAGCGGGCACAGGCGCAGGCGCAGGCATCGGTGCGGGCGCGGGCACAGGCATCGGCGCGGGCACGGGTGCTGGCCGCGGCGCTGGTCGTCGTAGGGCTGCTGGCGGGCGGTTGCAGCGCGGATCCGGCCGGGGCGCCGGCGGCCCCCTCCCCGGACCCGGCCGCCTCCGGCACGTCCTCGGCCCCGACGGCCGCGGGGGCCGGAGCCACCCCGCTGGAGCCGCTGCCCGCCGCCGTCCCGGCCGCGCTCGCGCCGTACTACGCGCAACGTCCGGTCTGGCAGCCCTGCGACAGCGGGTTCGAGTGCACGACGTTCCGGGTGCCGCTGGACTACGACCACCCGGGGGACGGGGACCTCACCCTCGCGGCCGCCCGGGCCGCGGCGGAACCGGCGGGCACCGGGAGTGCTTCCTCCGACCCGTCCGCCCCCGCCCCCGCCTCCGACCCGTCCGCCCCCGCCCCCGCCGCCTCCGCTTCCCAGGGCACGCGGCTCGGCTCCCTCCTGCTCAACCCGGGCGGGCCCGGCGGCTCCGCGATCGAGTACCTGGAGGCCGCCGCCCGCACGTACGACCACGGGGTGCGGGCCCGCTACGACCTGGTCGGCCTCGACCCGCGCGGGGTGGGCCGCAGCAGCCCCGTCAGCTGCCTGAGCGGCGACCGGATGGACGCCTACACCGCCGTCGGCCTGGCGCCCGGCGACCAGGGCGGCGTCGACGCGCTGGTCGCGGCCGACAAGGAGTTCGCCGAGGGCTGCCGGACGCAGGCCGGGGCGGCGCTCGGCCACCTCGGCACCGTCGAGGCCGCCCGCGACATGGACGTGCTGCGCGCCCTGCTCGGCGACGAGAAGCTGAACTTCGTCGGCAAGTCCTACGGCACCTTCCTCGGCGCGACCTACGCCGGGCTGTTCCCGAGCCGGGTCGGGCGGCTGGTGCTGGACGGCGCGATGGACCCGTCGCTCGACTCCGTCGCCGGCAACCGCACCCAGGCGGGCGGCTTCGAGACCGCCTGGGCCGCCTTCGCGCAGGACTGCGCCAAGCGCGAGGACTGCCCGCTCGGCCGCACCGAGCAGCAGGTCGGCGACCGGCTCACCGCCCTGCTCGGCGGGGTCCGCACCGCCCCGCTGCCCACCACCGACGCCGGCCGTCGGCTCACCGGGTCCCAGGCGACCACCGGCGTCATCCAGGCCATGTACGCCGACTTCCTCTGGCCCAAGCTGCGCGCCGCGCTCACCGACGCCGAGGCCGGCGACGGCACCGGGCTGCTGAGGCTCTCCGACGACTACTACGGGCGCGAGTCGGACGGCTCGTACCCCAACCTGATGTTCGCCAACATTGCGGTGAACTGCCTCGACCTGCCCGCCCCGTTCCACGGCCCGGAGGACGTCCAGCGGGCGGTACCGGAGTTCGAGCGGGTCTCGCCGCACTTCGGGCGCGACATGGCCTGGATGGCCCTGACCTGCGCCTACTGGCCGGTCCGGGCCACCGGGGCGGCGCACACCGTCCGGGCCACCGGCGCCGCCCCGATCGTCGTCATCGGCACCACCCGCGACCCGGCCACCCCGTACGCCTGGGCGCAGTCGCTGGCCGGCCAGCTGGAGTCCGGGCGCCTGCTCACCTTCGACGGCGACGGCCACACCGCGTACGGCCGGCACAGCACCTGCGTGGACGGCGCGGTGAACCGCTTCCTGCTGACCGGGGAGGCCCCGGAGCAGGGCAAGCGCTGCGAGCGGTAGGGCGGGCCGGGCGCCGGCCGACCGACAGGTGGTTTTCACTTCAACCGATTACCGGTACGGCGTTACGATGAGCGCCCCTTGCCACCCTCCCCTGCACCGGAGCTCATCGTGCTCGGAGTCAACGACCTGGCGACGTACATCCTCGGCGCCCTCGTCATCATCCTGCTGCCCGGCCCCAACTCCCTGTACGTCCTGTCCGTCGCGGCCCGCAAGGGCATCCGCACCGGCTACCGGGCCGCGGCCGGCGTCTTCATCGGCGACCTCACCCTGATCAGCCTCACCTCGCTGGGCGCGGCCTCCCTGCTCAAGGCCAACCCGGCCGTCTTCGCCGTGGTCAAGTTCGGCGGCGCCGCCTACCTCCTCTGGATCGGCTACGGCATGCTCCGCGCCGCCCGCCAGCTCTGGCGCGAACGCCGCGCCGCGGCCGACCCCACCACCGAGCAGACCCCCGAAAGCACCGAGAACCCCTTCCGCCGCGCCCTCGTGATCAGCCTCCTCAACCCGAAGGCGATCCTCTTCCTGCTCTCCTTCTTCACCCAATTCGTCGACGCCTCCTACGGACAGCCCGCCCTCTCCTTCGCCCTCCTCGGCGGCATCCTCCAGACCTTCAGCTTCCTCTACCTCTCCCTCCTGATCTTCGCGGGCACCACCCTCGCCACCGCCTTCCGCCGCCGCAAGCGCCTCTCCGCCACCCTCACCAGCGGCGTCGCCGTCCTCTTCGCCGGCTTCGCCGCCAAACTCGCCGTCTCCTCCGCCTGACCCCCGCCCCCGGATACCGGGTAACGGATCACCCGCGAACCTGTGTAGACTGGCCCGCGTTGCCGCCACACACGGCGACGGTGCCGCCTTAGCTCAGCTGGCCAGAGCAACGCACTCGTAATGCGTAGGTCGCGGGTTCGAATCCCGCAGGCGGCTCTGTAGAAGCCCCAGGACTCACTCGCCGTGACCTGGGGCTTTTGCCTTTCCTCGACCTGCGGGCAGGCGCCGGCGACGCGCCACGGGATCGCTTGCTTGAGCGATGCGTGAGCGCGGGTGTTGATCCCGCCTCGGCCCTTGCTCCTCGGCCCCGGCCTTCCCGGCTTCGCCCCCGGTCCGGACGGCTCGCTTCGGTGCGGATCCGCAGCGGCGATCACGTGCCGCAGCGTGCGCGGAGTCGGCCGCGACGAAGCGGAGGAGCGTGTCCAAGGCTGGCACCTCGGCCTGTTCGCAGCTGGTATGGTGCGGCATCTGATTGGTCGCAAGCCCGGGGGGCCTGGTGCAGATCACTCTTCGTTTGGTGGACGCGCGCTCCGATGAGTTGGGCGCGCTGGAGAAGTGGCTCAAGTCCGAGCGTGATCTGCGTCGTGTGGTCGTCCGGCGCGAACACGCGGCCACCCTTCCGGGCGACATGGGAGTGCTCGCGGACTGTCTGCGCTTTGCCATCGATGCGGGACTGGTCGGTGTGCTGGCACAGTCGGTGATCGACTACTGGCGGTCGAAGGCCGCCTCCCGTCCGGCCGAGGACAGGCCGGTGCTGGTCATCGAACGCGTGGATGCTCCTGACGGCACGCGGACCATCACCATCGAGGCGCGTGACCCCGAAACCGCCGAGGCGGTGCTCCGCGAACTGCCGCGTTCTCTCGGCAGTTCATGAACGCCGAGCCGCCTGCCGGAGAGAAGTCACGCGCCGTCCTCATCTCGTCCCGCATCTTCACCGACAGTACGTTCGCCGAGCTCGAGGCGGTTGAGCGAACAGTCGAGAAGGTGAGCGAGCAACTGCGTGATCCTGCTGTGTGGGGGCTCAGGCTCGATCACTGCCAGGAGATCTTGACGCACAAGAGCAACCCCGCCGAGATCCTCTCGGTCGTCCAGGCGGCGTCCCAGGCGGCGGAGGAGTGCTTCGTCCTCTACTTCGCGGGTCACGGTGTCGAGGAAGGCGGGCAACTCCTGCTGCCACTGACGCATTCCCGAGCCGACATGCCGAGCACCATGCTGGCGTTCGCCGACCTGATGAATGCGGTGGGTAGCGGGCCCGCGCCGATCAAACTCGTCCTTCTCGACTGCTGCCATGCCGGGCTGGCCATGGACGTCCTGCCCTTCGAGCAACACGTTGCCGGTGAGGCACCCGAGGGCTGCTACGTCCTCGCCGCCTGCGAAGCCAACCGAACGGCCAAGTCACCCGAGGACAACGAGTTCACGGCTTTCGGCCAGGCCCTCATCACGTGCCTGGTGGCTGGTGGGCCGTCCACTGAGCAGTTCTGGACACCGCGGCAACTGTTGGCGCATGTCGACAAGTGGCTCACCAGCCGTGGTTACCCGCGACCGGTCACCAATGACTCGCGGGTGGGTGAACTGCCCTGGGTGAGGAATCGGCGGTTCGTGAAGCCGTTCGAGGCGGCCGGCTATCAAGCGCCCGCGCCGGACAGTGACAGTGGGACGCCGGCGCAACCTGAGAAGATCCAGTACCTCGGCCCGGACCCGTTGCCGCTGCCGATCCCTTTCCTGGGGCGCGACGCATTGCTGGGTGAGGCGCGCCCGATGGTGCGCATGGGGCAGGTCCTTCCCGTGATGGGACGGGCGCAGGTGGGCAAGTCGGCGCTTCTCACCTCGCTTCTCGCCAAGGCCGACCTCCTGCCCGCGGGTTCCCTCCCGCCCGTGGTGCTCGAGATCGAGCCCAGTGCGGCGGCTGAGAGCCCGCTGATGGAGGCGATCACCAGAGCGCTGCACCAGACGCTGGACGACAGCGAATTCATGGTTGCGGCCAAGCGTACGACCGATGGCCTTCTCGACCTCGTTCTGCCTCGTCAGGTCAAGGGCCGGAGTCTCATTCTTGTCATCAAGGCGTCTCGCATCGACCTGAATCGCCCGGAACTCCGCGAAGAGCTGGACGAGCTGCTGAGGCAGGACGTCTTCAAGCGCGCCGCGGTCATCGTGGAGACCACCGAAACCGTTGAGATCGACGGTGGAAGCCACCGGCCGAGGCCCCTCGTCGTACCTGCGCTGGCCACATCGGACGCTCTCGCGCTGATCGGCGACTGGCTCGCCGACGAGAATCTCGTGACCGATGTCAACGGCCTGGATCTGGTGGGCTATGACGAGATAGTGCGTCGCCCCGGGGTCATCGAACGCGCCGTCCGCCTGGTCTGTCGAATTCACCGGAAGGACGATTACGACAGTTTCCTCGCGGGATTCGACGCCCGTTCCCGGGCGGCGGTGGAGATCGGGCCCGAAGAGTTCGAAGAAGCCCTGATGGAGGCCGCAGAACCGACCATCGCCGGCGTACTGGACAGGGCCTGGTCCACCGCGACAGGAACGGACCGCACCAAAGGGCAGGCCCTCCTCACTGTGTGGGGAGTCATCGACGAACTGCCACTCCCGGTGGTCGCGCTCCGGGGCATGGGGTTGCCGGACAGTGTGTTGCGGGTGCTTTTCAACGAGGGGATTCTCGTCCCTTGGCGTCCCGCCGCCGACTCGGGACCTCCAGCCGGGGATTCCCCCCGGCTGGAGGTCAGCCCGGTCAGTCGAGAGGCGCTCAGGAACGATCTCCTGCGTACGATCCGGTCCACCGCTGACATGGCGGCGGGCGCCGACGGGGAGCGCCCGTGCGACGTCGTCGACCGGAACCTGATCGCGGCCGGGCGCCTGCTGGCCAACACGGTGCTGCCGAGCGGGGAGACGGAGGGGGAGTCGGAGGCAGTGCCTCGTGTGATCGAGGCACTGCGTCGGGCCGTGGGATGGATCGACCGCCATGTCCCGGACGCGCTGCCCGGGTTGCGCGCGCGACTCGGCCTCTACGTCAACGGCGACTCCGCGGACGCGGTCCTCCTGCCGGTGGCGCAGACGATCGGTTCTGTTCCGCTGACGGACCCGGCGAACACCTCGCCGGAGACGGTCTCGCGGACTGGCGCGGAGAGTGAGCGATCGGCTGCCCGGAATGCTGTGGCGAACGGTGCAGAACCCGGCAACGGAGCTGTGCGGGGATGGGAGTTGATCGACGAGCTGTACGCGGCGGCGGGACGCCTCAACCTGGCCTCCCGGGCGTCTGTGCAGGAGCCGGATGCGGTCGCGACCTTCCTGTCCGCGTTCGAGTACGCCGTATCGCTCTTGGAGGTGTGCGGTGAAGCCGCCCCGTGGCGTGTGCTTCGCTCCGTCGACCAGTGCGGCTTCCACGGGGCGCGCCGCCATCGCGCGCTTGCCCAGGTGGCCCCCGCCCGTGAACGGTTGACGCGACAGCTGGCGGCCCTCCATGAAGGTCCCGCCAACGTCTCGCTGAACCGTCTGCTGTGGTCGACATCCTGGATCCTGAACACGGCTGCTGCCCAGATTTCGGCAGACGTGAGCGCCGATGCCTCCGACAGTCTCGAACTGGCGGAGCAACTGATCGAGGTCTTTCCTCTGGCGCAGGAGTCGCGGGCCCGCCAGACCCGGAACTGGTTCCTCTACAGGTTGGCAGGACTTCGCCGTGCGACGGCGACGACGGCGGACGAGCGACGGACAGCGGTGCGTTCCGCCTATGAACTCGCGAACGAGAACGCCCGTTTGGCGAGCGTGGTCCCGGAGCGTCAGCAGCAGTGGACACACAATCTCCTGGCAAGCGGGTACATGTACGCGCAGGAGACAAGGGGGGACGGAGAGCGGCTGGAGCTGGCCCGGGAGACACTGTCGGCACTTGAGGAGGCGTGGGGCTCCAGGGACGACTGGCCGGTGCCACTGGTGGTCGAAGCGGCCGGATTCCTGCGCAGGGTCCACGAGCGGCACGCGGATCTGGAGTTGCAGTACGCGGGTGCCCGGGAGGTTCTCGCTCTCCTGAACGGCCGGGCCGGAAGCCTTGCCGATCGGGAGGGGCCCAGCGCCACCATGCCGCTGGACCACATGGTCGAACTGGCCGAGGCCAACGCGTTCCTGGCCTATGTCTACCGTGAGCGCAACGATCACGCGTCGGCCCGGCACAGCCTTCAACAAGGTGTGCGCATGGCCCGGATCGCCGTGCGGTCCTTCCCCACCGGACGCACCTACATGACGTGGCTCCGGCTGCTCCGCACGAAGCAGGCCTGGTCCGGGGGCGGTCGTGGACGGACGCTGCTTCCGGAGCACGCCAAGGCCGTCGAAGAGGTCCGTCGGTGGCTCGACAGTGGTGAGGAGGTCCGGGCCGGGAATCAGTCATTGGCCCTGCTGCACTTGTGGTGCTTGGACAGCGATTGGCAGCGGGAAGGGACCCTGGTGGTCGCGGCGCAGGCCGTACCCGTGCACAACACGGGCTGGAACACCGGCCGTTCCTTGCAGCAGGTACGAGCCGACCAGGTTCACCGCGGGCGCTGGAACGCGCTGATGGCGCATGAGCGGGTGTACGGTCCGACCTGGGCGCTGTACGAGGCCCGCATCAGGATCACTCGTGAGTACCAGCGCTGGACCGCGATCTACAGCAGGCGCCCGCAGGAGGTCGATCACGGACCGGTTTGGGAACTGCTGGACAGGGCCGGGCAGTTGTTTCCGCGGAACCTGGACGTCATGAGGTCCCGTGCGTCCTACCACCGGTACATCTGGGAGTACGGCGAGGCGGCTCGACTCCACGCCGAGGCGGCTCGGCAGGAGCGGGACGGGGACCGTTGGCGTCGTGGTCTGATCGAGGCGTCCGAGTGTCTGCTGAGACAGGCGATCTATGAAAAGGGGATCTCCTCCGCGGCGCGGGAGTCGGCCTTGTGCGCGGCTTCGGACTACCTGCAGGAGGTTACCGAACTCCACACACAGGCCCCCCGGGTGTCGCTGCTGTCCGCTCGGATCGCCCTCGAGTTGGGCAGGCCGGTGGACTGGGACCTGGCCGACTCCAAGTTTGCCGAGCTGATCGGTGACGACTACGTCGGAAACGTGGGGCGCTACCTCAATGAACGTCGGGACCGGACGGCCGCGGACATCGACAGCGACCCCGCGGCGGACTCCGTTGAATGGGAGCATGCGGCAGCGCCCCATGAGGCACTCGTGGTGGATGACCTCCTTGAAGAGCACTTCACCGACGTCGAAGTCCTGATGTCTCTGGGGAGTCTCTACCTGCGGCGTTCCATCTTGAACGCGGAGCAGGATCCGGAAGCGGCCCGGTCCAGCGCCTGGCGGGCCTACAACTGCTTCGACGGACGCAGGGTCATGGAAGCAGCCGTCAACGGTCAGGAGAAGGTCGACACTGCCTTCATGCGCGGTCAGACCATCGCATGGGCGGCCGAACTCGCCGGCTCCACGGACCCCTTTCCCCGAGACAGCGGATGGCAGCGCGGGTGGCTGGATCTCGCGGAGTCTCGACTGCAGTCTGCCCGCAGTCGAAGTGCGGGCGGCTTCCACGAGTTGGTCTGCACGTGGGACAGCCGGTTGCGGGCACTGAAAGCCGGGCTCAGGAAAAAGTGACGCACTGTCATCGGACGAGTGCCGGTGCCGAGTGGTTCGTCCGCAAGAACGGACCGTGCCGCACTGCCGAAGGCCCGGGCCGGATCGGATCCGGGCCGGGCCGTTTCGTGTGCGCCGGCGGGTGGGGTCACTGGTCGAGGTAGGTGAGGGCGGCCAGGATGCGGCGGTTGTCGGTGGTGGTCGGGGGGAGGCCGAGCTTGGTGAAGATGTTGGTGATGTGCTTGGCGACGGCCTTCTCGGTGATGAAGAGGGCCTGGGCGATGCCGGCGTTGGAGCGGCCCTGGGCGAGGGATTCGAGGACGTCGCGTTCGCGGGTGGAGAGGGTGGCGAGGGCGGTGTCGCGGTCCTTGGCGGCCAGGAGCCGGGTGACGACCTCGGGGTCCATGGCGGTGCCGCCGGCGGCGACGCGGCGGATGGCGTCGAGGAACTGGGCGCCGTTGGTGATGCGGTCCTTCAGCAGGTAGCCGATGCCGCGGCCGCCGGTGGTGAGGAGTTCGCGGGCGTAGAGGGGTTCGACGTACTGGGAGAGCAGCAGGACGGGGAGGCCGGGGGTGGTGCGGCGGGCGGTGAGGGCGGCGCGCAGGCCCTCGTCGGTGAAGGTCGGCGGCAGCCGGACGTCGACGATCGAGACGTCCGGCCGCTGCTCGGTGAGGGCCCGGAGGAGGTCGGGGCCGTTGTCCACGGCGGCCGCCACCTCGTGGCCGTGGGCCTGGAGGAGGCGGATCAGGCCGTCCCTCAGGAGGAAGTGGTCTTCGGCGAGGACAATGCGCAAGGAAGCTCCATGGTCACCGTGGTCGGACCGTCGGGGGGACTGCTGACGGAGACGACCCCGTCGAAGGTGGCGAGCCGTCGTTCGACGCCGCGCAGCCCGGTGCCCCGGCGGGCGTCCGCGCCGCCGCGCCCGTTGTCGGAGACGGTGATGCGCAGCACGCCGCGATCGTAGCGGAGTTCGATTCCGGCGCGGCCGGCGTCGGAGTGCTTGACGACGTTGGTGAGGAGCTCCGAGACCGCGAAGTAGGCGGCGGACTCGACGGGCATCTCGGGGCGGCCGGGCAGGTCCGCCGAGACCTCGGTGGGGACCGGGCAGACCATGGCCAGCGCCCGTACCGCGTCGGTGAGTCCGCGGTCGGCGAGGACCGGCGGGTGGATGCCGCGGACCAGGTCGCGGAGCTCCTCCAGGGCCTTGGCCGAGGACTGGCGGGCCTCGACCAGCAGGGCGCGGACGGCCTGCGGGTCGCTCTCCAGGAGGTGTTCGGCGGCGTCCAGGGTCATGCCCATCGCGACCAGCCGGGCCTGGGCGCCGTCGTGCAGGTCGCGCTCGATCCTGCGGATCTCGGCCATCCGGGTGTCGACGGCGGTGCTGCGGGTGGCGGTCAGGTGGGCGATCCGGCCGGCCAGCAGTTCCTGCTCGCCCGGGGCGAGCATCGAGTGGACGTGGCGGGCGTGCCGGTGGACGGTGCGGGGCGCGAGCCAGAGCGCGAGCGGGAGGTGGAGCAGGCCGAGGACGCCGGCGAGGACGGCGGTGACGGTGCCCTCGATCGGGATGAACTCGAACCAGAGGCCGTCCCATTCGGCGGACAGCGGGACGCCGAAGAAGGCCAGGAAGACGCCCCAGAGGCCGGCGAGCAGGGCGGCGACCGGCAGGAAGGCCAGCACGCTGCCGAGGAACGGCTCGGCGAGGACCCAGTGGAACTCGCGGCGGGTCTGCGGGTCGCCCGTGATCCAGCGGTAGCGGGCGAATACGCCGGAGGCGCCCTCGGGCACCGGGGGCAGCGGGCCGGGCGGCCCCGGGAAGCGGATGCCGGACCAGTCTGCGGCCAGGGCGCGTTGACGGTCGGTCAGCGCGCGCACCCGGGCCATGGCCCGCGGGACCAGTCCGAGGCCCGGGCCGACGAGGGAGAGCGCGCCGGTGACACCGAGGGAGTGGACGAGGGCGACACAGGAGAGCCGGCTGAGGGTCAGGCTCCGGCGGAGGGCGGTGAGCCCGGCCGCTACCGAGAACCCGGCCGGTACGGAAGAGCCGGCCGGTACCGAGGACCCGGCCGGTGCGGCGGATCCGGCGGGTGCGGAGAGCCCGGTGGGCTCGGCCGGTGCCGGGCTCTGTGCGGGTCGCGTCGTGCTGTCCATGGATGTGGTCCCCTCCCGGTGGTGCTGTCGCACGGCCCGTCGTACCGGCCGTGAGGCCATTCTGGCGACCGCGGGCGGGTGTTGTCGGTGGGAGAAACTCCCCCTTCGGCC
The DNA here is from genome assembly GCF_042798815.1 of Kitasatospora sp. NPDC057738. Taxonomy (NCBI): domain Bacteria; kingdom Bacillati; phylum Actinomycetota; class Actinomycetes; order Kitasatosporales; family Streptomycetaceae; genus Kitasatospora; species Kitasatospora sp. NPDC057738. The sequence continues at coordinate 28,268 of NZ_JBHVJT010000045.1, forward strand.
CTACGGGATATCTGCCGAACGGCAGATGGCAGGAGTCCGCGGATCGGCCAGGCTTGCGAGCGTGTTCACGTGCCCCGGGGGACGGGCCCGGGACGGTGCATCCGATCACAGCCGCAAGGAGGATGAGGTGGAGCGACGTGCGAGATCCGGATACGGGACGGTCGTTCTCGTGGTGGCCGCGCTGGTGTCGCTCGCCGGTTGTGCCGACGCCAGGGACGCCGCGCCCGAGGACAGGACCTTCGAGTTCGCCGGCAGGAGCCTGGACGTGAAGTCGCACGGTGCGCCGGCCGACCTGGTCGCGGTCGACCGCGAGGACGTCAAGGTCACCCGCTGGTTCGACACGAGCGGGAAGATCGGCAGTGCCAAGGAGTCCTGGACGCTCGAGGACGGGGTGCTCGAACTCAGGGCGGGGTGTTCGGGGCTGGCCAACTGCGACACGAAGTACCGGGTCGAGGTGCCCCAGGGGGTCGTGGTGCTGCGGGACGGGCGTGGGACGGAGCTCAAGGGGTGAGGGCGGAGAGCGTGCTCGAACTGGTGGATGTCACCAAGGTCCACAAGGGCGGAAAGCGGGCCGTCGACGGCATCACGATGCGGCTCGGGCCGGGAATGGTGGGGCTGTTGGGGCCGAACGGTGCCGGGAAGTCCTCGTTGATGCGCATCGTGTCGACGGTCACCCGGCCCACGAGCGGCCAGGTCCGCTACCGGGGCGTCGACGTGGTGGCCGAGCCGGACCGGCTGCGCCGGGAACTCGGCTACCTGCCGCAGGACTTCGGGGTCTACCCGAACCTGACGTCACGGGAGTTCCTGTCCTACCTGGCGGCCGCCAAGGGGATCGGCGCCCGCTCGGCCCGGGCCCGGATCGACGAGCTGATCCAGCTGGTCAACCTGACCGAGGCGGTCAAGCGCCCGCTCGGCGCGTACTCGGGCGGCATGCTCCGCCGGGTCGGCATCGCGCAGGCGCTGCTGGCCGACCCCCGGGTGATCGTGGTCGACGAGCCGACCGCCGGCCTGGACCCGGAGGAGCGGGTGCGCCTGCGCAACCTGCTCAGCGAGCTCGCGGCGGACCGGGTGGTGATGCTGTCGACCCACATCGTCTCCGACGTGGAGTCGGTCGCCTCCGACATCGCGGTGGTCGCCCGGGGACGGCTGCTGCGCCGGGGCGCGCCGGACGAACTGCTCCGGGAGGTCGACGGGCGGGTGTGGGAGGCGGTGGTCGATCCGGCCGACCTCCTGGAGGTGCAGGCCCGCCACGTGGTCAGCCGGATGGTGCGGACCGGGCGCGGCGTGCGGCTGCGACTGCTCGCCGCCGAGCCGCCGCGGCCCGACGCGGTGCCGGTGCCGCCCGACCTGGAGGACGCCTACCTGGGCGTCATCCACCGGCCGGGGGAGCGGGACGGGGCCGAGCCGCGGGCGGTGCGGCGGTGACCGGATCGGTGCTCGCCGGGCTGGCGGTCGGCGACTTCCGCGACCGGGTGCGCCGGCCGGTGTACGCGGTGACGCTGCTCGCCGCGGTCGGGCTCGGCCACCTGGCCGTACCGGACGCGGGCGGCCACTGGACGATCATGGACGTGGGCGGGAACCGGGGCGTCTACAACAGCGCCTACGTCGGTGCGGTCACCGCCCTGGCCGGCGCCCTCTGGCTCACCTTCGGCGGTTTCTACGTGGTGCGCAGCGGCATCGCGCGGGACGAGACGACCGGGGTCGGACAGATCCTCGCCGCCACCCCGCTGCGCACCTCCCAGTACCTCCTGGCCAAGTTCCTGAGCAACCTGCTGGTGCTCGCCTCCATGGTCGGCGTGCTGGCCGTCACCGCGCTGCTGATGCAGCTCGCCCGCGGTGAGGACCGCGCGGTCGACCCGGCAGCCCTGGCGGAGCCGTTCCTGCTGCTCTCGCTGCCCCTGATGGCCGTCACCGCGGCGGCGGCGCTCCTGTTCGAGACGGTGCCGCTGCTGCGGGGCGGTTTCGGCAACGTCGTCTGGTTCGTGCTGGCCATGGTGCTCGCGATCGGCGGGCAGTCGGCCTCCGCGCCGCTGGACGGCCTCGGCGTGCACCGGATCGCGCGGTCGATGGGCGCGGCGCTGGAGGCCCAGCACGGGACGGCCGACCCGGGCGGGTTCAGCCTCGGCCTGACCAAGGTGGACAGGCCGCTGGGCACCTTCCGCTGGGACGGGTTCGACCCGTCCTCCGGGTTCCTCCTCGGCCGGCTGGCGCTGGTGCTGGCGGCGTTCGCCGTGGCGGTGCTGCCGGCGCTGTGGTTCGGCAGGTTCGATCCCGCACGCGGGTCCGGCGGGGCGGCCGCGCTGCCGGAGCCGGCCGAGGTTCCGGCGCCGGCCGCGGTTCCGACGGCCGCCGGGGCGGCGGGCCGGCTGTCCGGGCCGGACGCGCCGGAGCCCGCGGGGGCGCGCCGGACGACCGCGCGGGGTGCCCTGCCACGGACCGAACCGCGGCGGGCCGGGGCGTTCGGCCGGCTGCTGGCGGGTGAGGTCCGCATCCTGGTGCAGGGCGTCTCCCGCTGGTGGTGGCTGGTCGCGGCCGGGCTGACGGTGGCCGGGTTCGTGCTGCCGACGGACGCCGTCACCGGCCTGCTGCTGCCCCTGGTGTGGCTGTGGCCGGTCCTGATCTGGTCCCGGCTCGGCAGCCAGCGGGTGGAGAACGGTCTGGAGGTGCTGCTGGGCGCCTACCCGTCGGCCCGGCGCCGGCTGCTCGCCGAATGGGCGTCCGGGCTGGTGCTCACGGCGGTGACGGGCGCCGCCCCGCTGATACGCATGCTGGCGGCGGGCGACGGCGCGGGGACGGCCGGCTGGCTCGGCGGCGCGCTGTTCGTCCCGTCGCTGGCCATGGCGCTCGGCGTGCTGAGCCGGAGCCACCGGCTCTTCCAGGCGGTCTACCTGCCGCTCTGGTGGGTGCTGGTCAACAACGTCGCCGCCGTCGACTTCATGGGGGCCGTGCGCGTCGACGGCAGCCCGGCCGGTCCGGGCCCGCTGCTGGTCGGGGCGCTGTCCGCGGCGATGCTCGCGGTGGTGTTCCTGGTCGGCGCGGCCCGACGGAACGTCAAGGGCTGAGGAACGGGTCGGGGCCCGGGTTGAGGAACGGGCCCGGGTCGGAAGCCGAGGCCGAGGCCGAGGCCGCGCGAAGCCGGGAGCCCGGCCCGTCGACGGACGGACCGGGCTCCCCTCGCGCTTCGGGTCGCACCTCGGGGCGCTGCTCGGCTACTCGTCGTCGCCGAGGTCGCCCGCGAGGTCGCCCGCGAGGTCGCCGTCCGGGGTGCCGCTGATCGCGTAGCCCTGCCGGCGCGCCTCGTAGCAGGCCACCGTGGCGGCCGCCGAGACGTTCAGCGAGCCGACCCGGCCCAGCTGCGGCACGAACACCACCTGGTCGCACAGGGCCAGGGCCTCGGGCGTGATCCCGCGGTCCTCGTGCCCGAGCACGAAGGCCACCGCCGGGGTCAGCTCCGCGGCGAACATCGGCACCGCCTCGTCCGCCAGCTCCAGACCGACGACCTTGAAGCCGTCCGCCTTGGCCGCCGCGACGGCCTCGGCGACGGTCGGGAAGTGCTCCACCTTCAGGTACTTGTCGGTGCCCATCGCGGCCTTCTGAGCGCCGGACGAGCGCACCGACGGGGTGTCCCCGGCCAGGTACAGCTTCTCGGCGCCCATCGCCGCGCCGGTGCGGACCACCGAGCCGACGTTGAACGGCGACTGGAGGTTCTCCAGGATCATCGCGAGCCGGAACTCGTTGCTGCGCCGCCAGGAGCGGTGCAGACGCTTCAGTTCGGTCCCGCGCAGCTGCTTCACGTCGTCGTACCTCGTCCGCTCTCGGAGCCCTCGCCCACCTCGGGGCGGGGCCGCGCTTCCAGAATCCGGGACCCGTTGACCGATGCGACCCGAGTGGTCGGGTAGCCCTGCTCGTTCAGCCACTTCTGGAGCGAGTCCGAGCCCAGGTGCTTCTGCACCACCAGGAACGCCGAGCCGTCCGGGGTCAGCCGGTCGAGCCAGTGCGTGAGCAGGCGGCGCAGCGCGGCCTTGCCGATCCGGATCGGAGGGTTGGAGTAGATGGTGGCGAAGCGGACGTCCTCGGGGACGTCGTCGGGCAGGGCTGCCCGGACGTTGCCGAGCCCCAGCGCCTCGGCGTTCAGCCGGACCAGCTCCAGGGCGCGCTCGTTGACGTCCACCGCCCAGACCGGGAGGCGCTTGCGGCGGCTCGCCCAGGTCAGGGCGATCGGACCGTAGCCGCAGCCGATGTCCAGGATCGGGCCGCGCACCCGCGGCTGCGGGGCGTGCTCCAGCAGGATCCGGGTGCACGGGTCGAGTCGGCTGCGGGAGAACACCCCGGTGTCGGTGGTCAGTTCCAGGGTGAGGTCCGGCAGGGAGACCGTGATCGGCCGGCGGTCGCTGGCCACCTCGGGTGCACCGGTGAAGTAGTGCGAGCCGGACATGATTTCCCCGTCGTTCGTATGGGCCTCGGGGCCACCGGGTGGGTGTGGGTTAGCCCTTTGTACGGCACCGATCGTACCCCCGGTGGCCCGGACGGCGGTGCGGACGGCGGTGCGGACGGCGTTCAGGCCGGCGGTGCGGACGGCGCTCCGGACAGCGGTGCGGTCACGCGGCGCCGGGGGTCTTGCGGGTGGCCACGTTGATGCGGTTCCAGGCGTTGATGGTGAAGCAGACCGAGATCAGCTGCGCCAGCTCGGCCTCCGCGAAGTGCGCGGCGGCCCGGGCGTACACCGCGTCCGAGACGCCGCCGTGGATCCGGGTGATCTCCTCGGCCAGCGCCAGGGCGGCCCGCTCGCGCTCGCTGTAGACCCCGGCCGGGGCCTCCTGCCAGACCGGCAGCAGGTAGATCCGCTCGTCGGTCTCGCCGGCCTTGCGGGCGTCCTTGACGTGCATGTCCAGGCAGTACGCGCAGCCGTTCAGCTGGGAGGTGCGCACCTGGACGAGCTCGACCAGGGCCGGGTCCAGGCCCTCGCGGGCGGCGGCGTCCAGGGCGATCATCGCGCGGAACACCTTGGGCGCGGTGCGGGCGTGGTCGAGGCGGGCGGGGGCCTCGGAGGCGTCGGTGGTCGGGGTGGTCCGGGCGCTCTCGTTCGTCGTCATGCCTATGACCCTAGGGGCGGAATGAACCTGTCCCCTGGGCCATTCGGGGCGCTGTTTCACGGGTCAATCCGGCGGGTCGGCAAGGGGTCCGCGGCAGCCCCGGCAACACGCCGGAGCGGCGTCGGCACTTCGCGTCCCGGCGCCGGGCGGCGGATACTGCCAGTACGCCAGCCGGGCCCGTGAAGGCCTCCGAACAGTGAGGACGGATGCCATGCCGCAGGAACAGCACGAGGAATACCTGATCGAGGAGACCGCCGAGACCGTCGAGGCCGACGAGAAGGCACCCGAGGGCGACACGTACGACGAGGTGGCCGAACGCCGGGCCCTTGGAGCGGACCCGGCGACCAACGTCGCGGACGTCGTGGAACAGACCCGGCCGGTCCGGCACGACGAGGAGGAGTACCGGGAGTAGCCGACGGGCGGGCGACGGGACTGGCTGCGGGCCCGCAGCCCCCGCCCCCGCCCCCCGGCCCGGGCTCGCCGCCGCGCCGGGCCCGCCGCCGCCCCGGGCTCGCCCCCGCGCCGGACCGGCCGTCCGGTTACAGCGCCCGGCGGCGTTGCAGCCAGACGAAGGCCGCCCAGCCCGGCAGCACCGGCAGGATCAGCGTCAGCAGGCGGTACAGCGCCACCGCGGCCAGTGCGCCGCCCTGTTCCATCGAGGCGGTCTGCTGGAGCAGCGTGAGCAGCATCCCGTCCACCGCGCCGGCCCCGCCCGGGGTCGGCGCCGCGCTGCCCACCGCGTTGCCCACCAGGAACACCACCGCGACCGCGGCGAAGGACGGCTCCGGGCCGATCGCCCGGGCACAGCAGTACAGGCAGGCGATCAGGCAGATCGACACCAACAGCTGCCCGGTCACGCCCACCGCCAGCCGGGTCGGACTGCGCAGCAGGTCCAGCAGCCGCGGCAGCACCTCGGCCGTCAGCGGCCGCAGCCGCGTCGCCAGCCACCGCCGCGCCACCGGGATCGCCGACACCACCGCCAGCAGCGCCGCCGCCCCCGCCAGCCCGGCGACCACCGCGGGCAGCGCGTCCAGCTCGGAGCCGCCCGGCTCGAAGCCCAGCAGGTAGACGAAGGCCCCCAGCTGCAGCAGGTGCAGCACCAGGCCGATCAGCGTCCCCACGCCGACGCTGGACAGCGCCTGCGCGGTGGGAATGCCCGCCCGCTGCAACAGGCGGGTGTTCAGCGCGACCCCGCCGACGCCGCCGGGCGACACCAGCTTCACGAACGACCCGGCCACCTGCGCCAGCACCGCGTTGCGGAAGTTCAGCCGCTCCGGCACGAAACCGACGAAGCCCATCGCCGCCGCGACGTGGCTCGCCGCCGCCGCCGTCAGCGCCAGCAGCAGCCACCAGGGATCGGCGTCCGCCAGCGCGGAGACCGGATTGTCCTCCGCCGCGAACAGCTGCGGGATCAGCAGCCAGCCGGCCACCACGCCGCCCACGACGATCAGCAGGGTCCGCGGCCGCAGCCGCTCCAGCCGCACCGGGCGGCCCACCACCTGCGGGCGGGTGCGCAGGACCTCCGCGCGGATCTCGTCGAGGAGGCCGCCGGGGGCGGGGGAGTCGTGCGGGGGGTTCGGCGCGGGGGTGGTGGCGGACCCGGTGCCACCGGTGGGCGTGCCCACGTCACCGGCTGCTGTGCCGTGGCCGCCGCCCGCCTCGTCACCACCCACGGTGGCGGCTCGGGCGGTGGTGCGTTTGGCGTGCTGCCTGAGGGCGCGGCGGGTGGTGTGGGTGAGGGCGATGGGCTGGAGCAGCGGGAGGGCGGCGTCGATCGGGTCGGGGCCGAGGACGGCGGTGGCCGTGCGGACCGAACGGGCGGCGCCGGCGCGCAGGGCGAGGGTGGTGAGGAGCTGGGCGAGGTCGCAGCAGAGGACGAGTTCGGTGGCGGCGATGTCGCCGTCGGCGAAGTCGACCAGGTGCACGGCGCCGGAGCCGTCGATCAGCAGGGAGGAGGGGACGAGGGCGCGGTGGGCGATCTCGCGGCGCTGGAGCAGGGCGAACTGCCGCCAGGCGTCGGTGAGCAGCTCGTCGGTGATCTCCTCGTCGGCGAGTTCGTCGAGGGTGCGTCCGGCCAGCCGCTCGTACGCGATGAGGGCGGTGTCCTGGCCGATGCCCGCGGTGGCGGCGATGCGGCGGGTGCGGACGCCGGCCGCGAGGGCCGCGTACGTGACCAGGGCCTCGTGCTCCAGGCCGGTGCGCGGGGAGCGCAGGACGCGCGGGTCGGGGGCGGTGCGCAGGCGCAGCCGGCGCCAGGCGCGCTGGACGGCGGCGGCGGTGACGGCCTGCCGGTCGAGGAGCTGGACGTCGAGGTCGGGGCGGTCGTCGGCCTGCCGGACCCGGTAGCGGTCGGGGCCGGCCGGCCGGGCCTCGACCGGGCGCAGGCCGCTGTCGCGCAGGGCGCGCAGGACCTCGCCGGGCCGGGGGCAGGGGTCGGGGGTGCCGACCGCGTACAGGGTGCCGTGGGCGCCGGTCCAGCCGATCAGCAGCCCGAGCAGGAGCGCGGTGGGGGTGGCGTACCCGCCGGTCAGCCCGGCCAGGCCGGAGAGGGCGAGGACGGTCCACGGCAGGCGGCGTTCGCGGCTGCCGGAGGCGGTCATGAAGGCGAGGGCCGGCGCGAGGTAGCCGTAGACGGACTCGGTGTGCCCGAGCCCGCCGCTGCCGGGCAGCGGCTGGGTGAGCGCGGAGAGCAGTGAGGGCGGGGCGAGGCCGTCGGCCCAGAGGTCCAGTCCGAGCGTGGCGCCGTACGCGAGGACGGCGGCGAGCAGCCCGTCGGAGACCTGCTGGAGGGCGCGTCGCCGGTCGGGGCCCAGCAGCCGGCGGACGGCGAGGCCGACCGGGAGCAGCAGGACGGCGGCGGTGGTGAGACCGCCGGCCAGTCCGGCCAGCGGGCGCGGCACCAGGGAGGCCGCCTCGGCGACGTCGGCGGCGATGCCGCCGGTGGTGGCGCGGGCGTAGTCGGCGAGCAGCAGGGTGAGGGCGATGGCGAACAGGCCGCCGAGCAGCCGGATCAGGGCGACGGGCTGCCGGACCCGGTCGGTGGCGGGCAGCGGACGGGCCCGGAACCGGCCGGGGCCGGCCTGCTCGGGTATCTGGGCGGGGGCCGTTCCGGGGCTGCCGTCGGTCGGGACCCCGGTGCCGTCGGCCGATGCCCCGGTGCCGTCGCCGCTGCTGCCGCTGCCGCCGCTGTCGGTGTCGGTGCCGGCTCTGCCGCCGGTGTCCCGCGTCCCCGTGCCGCGTTTCCGTTGCGCGGGCGCACCGCCGGGGTCGGCCCCGCCGGTGTCGCCGTTCGTTCTCCCCGTCACGATCGCCACGGATGGCATGCTCCCATGCCGCCCGCGGGCGAGGGGCGGGGATTCGGCAGTGCCGGGACGACGCGGCCCTACGCCTGCCGGGTCGGCAGGACGACCAGGTGGCGCAGGTTGACGTGCCGGGGGCGGCTCACGGTGTAGGCGATGAGGTCGGCGACGTCCTCGGCCGCGAGCGCCGGGATGGCGGTGAACATGCCGCCGAGCTGTTCGCGCAGCACCGGGTTGTCGATGTGCCCGGCGAGTTCGGTGTCGGTCAGTCCGGGCTCGATCGCGCTGACCCGGACGTCGCGCGGGCCGAACTCGCTGCGCAGGGCGGCGGACAGCTGGGTGAGCGCGGCCTTGGTGGCCCCGTACACCGCGTAGTCGGGGAAGACCACGTGCGAGGCGATCGAGGAGACGTTGACCAGGTCGGCGGTGCGGCCCTCGGCGGCGGCCGCGGTGAGGTCGGAGCCGAAGGCGCGGACGATCCGCAGCGCGCCGGTGAGGTTGGTGTCGACCATGCGGGTCCACTCGTCGATCCGGCCGTCGGCGAGGGGGTTGGGCAGCATCACCCCGGCGTTGTTGACCACCAGGTCGACCGGGCCGTAGGCGTCGTGGACGGTCTTCGCGGCGGCGTCCACCGAGGCCTGGTCGGTGATGTCGGTGGTGACGGCGAGCGCCTGTCCGCCCGCGGCGGCGATCTCGGCGGCGAGGGCGTCCAGCCGCTCGGTGCGGCGGGCGAGCAGGGCGACCCGGGCGCCGGATGCGGCGAGCAGCCGGGCGGTGGCGGCGCCCATGCCGCTGGCGGCTCCGGTGACGACGGCGGTGCGGGCGGCGGCGGAGGGGTGGCTCATCGGGGGCTCCAGAGGTTCGGTCGGGCCGGTGCCGACCACTCTGCGCGGGCTGCGAGCGGTTACCCAGGGTTGCGCTTTTCCCGGGAACTCCCTTCCTGGGACGGCCCTTCCTGGGACGGGGGAACCCGGGACGGGCGGACCCGGGAACGGCAGTGCCACCCTCGGGACGCCCGTCCGTGGCCGCCCTGAGCGGGCGTTCCGTGCCGGGGCGGCATAGCCTTTCAGTCATGAGCGCCTGCGAAGACCTCGCTCTGGCCCCTCAGAACATCGAGCCCCGGCCGCCCGCCGACGGCTGCGCCGACTGCCTGGAGCAGGGCCGCCGGGACTGGGTGCACCTGCGGATCTGCCTGGACTGCGGCCACATCGGCTGCTGCGACTTCTCTCCGCAACGGCACGCCACCGCGCACTTCCACAACACCTCCCACCCGGTGATCCGCTCGTACGAGCCGGGGGAGGACTGGCGTTGGTGCTTCGTCCACGAGGTCATGGGCTGAGCCGGTCACGCGTCTGACGGGGCCCGCGTACCGGCGCTCGCGCAGGCTCCCGCGGACGTCTCCCGGGTGTGGCGCCCGCACATCCCTTCCGCACTGGCACGGACCTGCAATCCGGATAAAATCCGGACATAAAGCCCGTTCGGCCCCACCGGCCGGCATCCGACCGGCCGGTGGCCGACGAAGGGAGGCCGACGATGACCAAGCGAACGCCCGGCAGCACCGCCAAGCTCCGCCAGGGCACCCAGGAGCTGCTGGAGCGCCGGGGCATGGCGAGCCCGCCCGCCCGGTTCGCGCCGATGCCGAGCGCCGGCGCGATGTCCTACGCCGCCGCCGGGCACGGCGCCGGCGAATCGTTCCGGCACGGTGGAAGGGACGCGCCGGGCACGACGATGCACGCCGCCCCGGCGATGCACGCCGAGCTCAAGGGGCACCGGCACCGTGGCGCGGAGAAGCACTCCGCCCACTGAGCCGCACCGCACCGCACCGTGCCGCACTGCACCGCACTGCACCGCACCGCACCGCACCGCACTACGGCCGGAACGCTCCTGGCGCATCGTCAGAAATTTCCCGTCCCCCTGCGACGGCCGGTGAGCGACGGCTTCGGCCCGCTCCCGCAGGGCTGTTGCCACCGGAGCGCGGTCGGCACGGTCGGTGTCAGTGGGGTGCGCTACGTTCGTCCCGTTCACCAGGGCACAGGCACGGGTACGGGGCAGGACGACGGGGGCGGGGCGCACGATGACCGACGTGATCACGGAGGAGCCGGTCGAGCTCCAGTTGGAGCGGTACCGCACCGAGTTGACCGGTTACTGCTACCGCATGCTCGGCTCGGTCTTCGAGGCGGAGGACGCGGTGCAGGAGACCATGGTCCGCGCCTGGCGCGGGCACCGGGGCTTCGAGGGGCGGGCCGCGCTGCGCTCCTGGCTGTACCGAATAGCCACCAACGTCTGCCTGGACGCGCTGAACGGCCGCAACGGCCGGGCCCGGCCGATGGACCTGGCCGGGCCGGTCACGGTGGCCGCGGCGCACGACACCCGGCTCCCCGAGGTGACGTGGATCGGTCCGGCGCCGGACGGCCGGGTGCTGCCCGAGACGGGGGACCCGGCCGAGGTGGCCGTCCAGCGCGAGTCGGTGAAGCTGGCCTTCGTCGCGGTGCTGCAGCGCCTCGCGCCCCGGCAGCGGGCGGTGCTGATCCTGCGCGAGGTGCTCGGCTGGAAGGCCGCCGAGGTGGCCGAACTGCTCGGCGTCACGGTGGCCTCGGTCAACAGCGCGCTGCAGCGGGCCCGGGCGGTGCTCGCCGTCGACGCCTCGGCGGCCCGGCCGGCCCCCGAGCTGGACGAGGGCCGGCGCGCGCTGCTGGACGGCTACGTCCGCGCTTTCGAGGCGTACGACATGGACGGTCTCGCCGCGCTGCTGCACGAGGACGTCACGCTCAACATGCCGCCGTTCTCGATGTGGCTGCGCGGGCGGGACGAACTCCGGGCGTGGATGCTGGGCCCCGGTCGCGGTTGCCGCGGTTCCCGGCTGCTCCCGGTGACGGCCAACGGAGGTCCGGCCTTCGGCCAGTACCGGCCGAGTCCGGCGGGCGGGTTCGAGCCGTGGGCGCTGATCGTGCCGGAGGTGTCAGAGGGGCGGATCACCGGCTTCACCAACTTCCTGGACACCGACGTGCTCTTCCCGCTCTTCGGCCTCTCGCCCCGACTGGAGGCCGAGCCCGCCGTGGACTCCGTCGCCGAGTAGCTCCGCGAAGGCCGGGGGGTCGGCCGCGCCCGGCAGCAGCGCCGACAGGCCGCTGAACGCCAGCAGTTCGCGCAGCGGGCCGCCGGCGTTCAGCAGCACCACGGCCACTCCGTGCCGGGCGGCGGCCAGCCGCAGCCGGGCGAGCGCGTCGACGACGGCCAGGTCGGGGGCGGTCAGCGCGCCCAGGTCGCAGGTCAGTACGGGGCGTTCCGGTTCGGCTTCCACGGTGTTCATGCCGGATAGGACCGCCGGGGCGGCCTCGACTCATCGGTCGTCGGCGGGTGGCAGAGTGGGGGCGACCGAACCCGCCCCGCCCCAGGAGGAGCACCGTGACGGCTGAGCCGTTGAAGTCCCGCGAGGAATGGCTGGCCTCCCTGCCCCGGATCTACGCGGCGGCGGGGTGCCTGCTGCGGGACGGGTCCGGTCGGATCCTGATCGTGAAGGCCGGGTACCGCGAGCACTGGCAGTTCCCGGGCGGCACGATCGACCTCGGCGAGGGCCCGGTGGAGTGCGCCGAGCGGGAGCTGCAGGAGGAGACCGGCCTCGTCCGGCGGGCGGGCGAACTGCTGGCCATCTCCTGGACCCACGCCTCGGCCGAACTCGACCACCCCGCCCAGCACTTCATGTTCGACTTCGGCGCCGTCCCGGACGGCACCCCCGTGACCGTCCCGGCCGGCGAGCTGGACGACTACCGCTGGGCGTCGGTCGAGGACGCCCTGGAGCTGCTCGGCCCGGCCCGGTCGGCCCGGCTGCGGGCGGCGCTGGAGGCGGCCGAGGACGGCCGGGTGCGGATCGTCACCACCCACGTCTCCGGGTTCTGAGCGCACGTGCCCCGTCCCGGGCGGGAGTTCCGCCCGGGACAGGGCACGGGGCCTCACTGCTGCGGCTCGGCCTCCGCGTCCCGGGCGGCGACGATGGCGGCGATCGCCTCCGAGACGAAGGCCTCGGCGGCGGGCTTGTCCACCTTCAGTCCGGCCAGCACGCCCTGGCCGTTCTCCAGCTCCAGCAGGGCGAGCAGGAGGTGCTCGGTGCCGACGTAGTTGTGCCCGAGCTTGAGCGCCTCGCGGAAGGTCAGTTCCAGCGCCTTCTTGCTCTCGGCGTCGAACGGGATCAGCGCCGGCAGGTCGTCGACGGCGGCCGGCAGGGCGGCGGCGGCCACCGCCCGCAGGGCCTCCTGGGTGACGCCCTGGGCGGTGAGCGCCTTCATGCCGATGCCTTCGGGCTCGGCGAGCAGGCCGAGCACCAGGTGCGCCGTGGTGATCTCGGCGTTGCCCGCCTTGCGGGCCTCCTCCTGGGAGGCCACCACGACGCTGCGGGCCCGGGGCGTGAACCGGCTGAAGCCCTGGCTGGGGTCGAGGTCGTTCGGGGCGCCCGGATCCTTGGGCACGAAGCGCTTCTGGGCGGCCTGCTTGCTGACGCCCATGCTGCGGCCGATGTCGGTCCAGGAGGCGCCGGAGCGGCGGGCCTGGTCGACGAAGTGGCCGATGAGGTGGTCGGCGAGCTCGCCGAGGTGGTCGGCGGCGATGACCGCGTCGGAGAGCTGGTCGAGCGCGTCGGTGTGGACCTTCTTGATCGCGGCGATCAGGTCGTCGAGGCGCAGCGGAGTGCTGTTGGGAACAACGGGATTCTCCATGCGTCAACCGTAGGTTGTCGATCCGGGGATCGTCAACCATCGGTTGACGATGGTTTGCGGAAGTCTTCCCGGGCGTCCCGGGCCTCCCGGGGCCCCGGGGAACCCCTTCGGAGCCCCGGCGGCTTCGGGGCCCGCGCTACGCGGCGGGCAGCAGCCGCTCCCGGACGGCGGCGATCCGCTCGGGCGCGACGCCCGCCGCGAGCAGGTAGCCGACCGGGTCGAAGTCGTCGAGCGCGGCCGCCAGGGCGTCCTCGGCGGTGGTCCCGGCCTCGGCGAGCACCGCGTCGATCCGGCGGTACGGGTCCGGCAGGCCCAGCATCCCGTACAGCGGACGGACGTTGGGGCCGCTCATCAGGTAGTCCTCGGCGATCGCGGCCCGGTCGACCCCGGCCAGGGCGAGCAGCAGCAGGACGGCCAGGCCGGTGCGGTCGCGGCCGGCGCCGCAGTGCACGACCACGCCGCCGGGGCGGGCGTCGGCGAGCGCGGAGACCAGTGCGGCGGCGGCGTGCGGGCAGTGGTCCAGGTAGGGGCGGAGCGCGAGCGGGGTGCCGTCCAGCCGTCCGTGGGCCTCCCACCAGGCGGGGCCGGCCAGTTCGTCCAGCGGGACGCGGACCAGCTCGACGTCCTCGGGGAGCGGGAGGAGCGGCTTGTACTCCTCGGCGTTGCGCAGGTCGACCACGGTGCGGACACCGTGGTCGAGGAGGGCGTCCCAGCCCTCGGCGGTGAGGCGGTCCAGGTTGTCCGCCCGGACCATCGCACCGTGGGCGGTGGGCCGGCCGGAGGCGGTGGGGAGGCCGCCCAGGTCGCGGACGTTCAGGCAGCCGTCCCAGACGAGCGTGCGGTCCTCGGTGCTGCTCGGCGCGTGCGTCGTCCGGTACATGGGGGTCCCCGTTTTCCTCGGCGGGGGTCCCGTTACCCCCTCGTTATGAACGACTCCCGGGGGATCCGGATGGTTCCTCGCCGTTCGAGTCCCGGGAACCGGCCGTTCAGGGAAGTGTTCGGGGAAGTGTTCGGGGAGCCGGGTGTTCGGGGAACCGGGTGTTCGGGAAGGCGGCGGGCCGCGTGCTCAGGCGGCGGTCGGGGCCTCGGTCTCGGTGCGGACCAGCCGCTCCATCGGCTCGACCGCGATCTGGCCGAGCATCGAACCGGCCACGATCGCGCCGATCAGGACGACGGTGGACAGCCAGGCCATGGTCGACACCGGCAGGGTGAAGGCGCCGACCACCCGGGCCGCGCACTCGGCCAGCAGCGCGGTGCCCCAGATGCCCGAGAACAGGCGCTCGTGGCGGCGGAAGGCCCGCGCTCCGGCCGCCCGGCCCTCGACCAGCCGCTGCCAGGCGGCCGCGCGCTCCGGCCGGCCCTTGGTGAGGAAGGGCATCAGCATCGGGGTCATCACCGGTCGGCCGACCAGCGCGGAGACCAGGATCGCCAGTGCCACGGTGCCGCTCAGCCCGCCGTCCTTGGCGATCATCAGGCGGGCGTCGCCGGTGACGAAGGTCAGCGCCAGGCCCGCCAGGTTGACGGTCAGCATCAGGGCGGCCCACAGGTTGAGCCTGCGCTCGACCAGCAGGCCGAGGACGGTCCGGGCGGCCGGGATGGCGCTGCTCCAGGCCAGTGCGGCGAACTCGCTCAGGCCGAGGGCCGAGTGCAGCAGGTAGTAGCCGGCCAGCGGGGCGGCCACGTCGAGGGCCAGCGGGCGGAGCCCGGAGACCAGCGGGTTGGGGGCCTTGGCGCCGGTGGCGGCGCCGGCGCTGGCGGACGTGGCCGGGGCGGTGCCGGTGAGGGCGACGGTGCTGGTGACGGCGGCGGCACTGACGGTCTGGCTCACGGTGGGTTCCTCCCCGGCTGGTGGCCGCGGGCCGCTGCCCGCGTCGTGCCTCCAGTCTTTCCGTCCGACCCTCCGTCAGCGCAGTGCCGTCCGTTGCGTCATCCGCATGACGGTTGTCATGGTGCGCGCCGTGACACCGCCTCCGACCTGCGGATTTCCTACCCCTCGTCGGGGAAGGTCCACAGCGCGCGGCCCAGGGTGTCCAGGCAGCGGACGGTGCCGTAGCGCTCGTCGCCGGCGGACAGGAAGCCCTGCGCGACACCCGCCAGAACGGTCCGGGCGACGCCGTCGCCGCGGGTCCAGGCGCCGGTCAGCTCCAGCGCCTCGTCGGCCAGCTCGGCGCGCTGCACCCGGGCCACCGCCGCGGTCAGCAGCGCGGCGTTGACCGACTCCAGCTCGGCGGGCAGGAGGTAGGTCTCCCCGGCGCGGGTGCGGTCCGCCTCGGCCCGGCGCCGCAGCTCCGGCAGGCCGTAACGGTGCACGGCGGCGACCGCGTCGTCCAGCGGGAGCTGCCAGCGCGGCCCGGGCAGCACCTCCCACCAGACGTCCTCGCCGACCGGCAGCACCTCGCCGATCCGGGCCCGCCAGGTCTCGACGCCGTACCGGGTGCGCGGGTCGGGCCGGTGGCCGGGGAGGGCCGCGACGCTCCAGTCGGTGCGGCGGACCACGCTGAGCTCGAAGGTGAAGGGCACCCGGTCGGCGGCGGGGCGCTCGACCAGGCCGAGCAGCAGCCAGTGGGTCTCGTCCGGCAGGCTGAAGGTCCGGCGCCACCCGATGAGGCCCAGGGCGCGCAGGGCGGGTGCGAGGTGCTCGCGCAGGCCCTTCGCATGGAGCTCGTGGAGCCCGTGGAGCTCGTGGGCGGTCGTCATCGCGGTCTTTCCCTGCTGGTCGTGGTGCCGGACGGGTGCGCCGGGTGCGGTGTGCCGGGCCCGGCGCCGGTGGTGGTCCCCGTCAGTGCTGGTCCCCAGCGGCACGGC
The DNA here is from genome assembly GCF_042798815.1 of Kitasatospora sp. NPDC057738. NCBI lineage: Bacteria > Bacillati > Actinomycetota > Actinomycetes > Kitasatosporales > Streptomycetaceae > Kitasatospora > Kitasatospora sp. NPDC057738. Next base: position 44,174 of record NZ_JBHVJT010000045.1, read on the forward strand.
TCAAACCAGGCAGGGTCGTGCGACCGGGGCCCGCACGGGTCGTGCGTGCGCCCTCGGACACGGCGGGGGCGCGGCGGCGGGCCGGGTGCGTCGGCGGACCCTGTGTCGGGGCGGGCCGTCGGCCCGGACTGCTTCGCCTACCGACAACGTAGGCCGGACGGGCCGGTCCGGGCCGTGGGCGAACGACAGCAGTCCTCGGGACCTTGGCCCCGGCCGCGGGCGGTCGTTCGGCCGGAGCCGAAGTGTTCGCCCGAATGGCGCATCATGTGGCGGGTGCAGAGTGCAGAGCGCCCCGGAGCGGGCACCGACGGACCCGTCGGCCGGTCCGGACCAGTCCCACCCGCCGGCCCGCCGCCGGGCCCGGCCCCCGCTCCCCCCGACCTGACCGAGGCGGTCCGGGCCGCGCAGGCCGGGGACGAACAGGCGTTCCGGCTGCTGTTCCGGACCGTCCAGCCGGGCCTGCTGCGCTACCTGCGGGTGCTGGTCGGCGGCCGGCCGGAGGACGCGCAGGACGCCGAGGACATCGCCTCCGAGACCTGGCTGCAGATCGCCCGCGACCTGCGCGGCTTCTCCGGCGACGGGGACGGCTTCCGCGGCTGGGCCGCCACCGTCGCCCGCCACCGCGCCCTCGACCACCTGCGCGCCCGGCGCCGCCGTCCGGTCACCGACCTGCCGTTCGAGCAACTGGTCGAGCTGGCGGCGGGGGACGACACCGCGCGTGCGGCGCTGACCACGGTCGGCACCGCGGACGCGCTGGCCCTGATCTCCCGGCTGCCGCGCGACCAGGCCGAGGCCGTGCTGCTGCGGGTGGTCATGGATCTGGACGCGGAGAGCGCCGCCAGGGTGCTCGGCAAGCGGGCCGGCAGCGTCCGGATGGCCGCCCACCGGGGGCTGCGGCGGCTGGCCAAGCTGGTCGAGCCGCGCGCCTCCGGGGGTGGCATCCCGGCGGCCCGGGCCGGTGCGGCGACGGCCGGGGCCCAGGCCGGACCGGGCGCCGGGGCCGCGGGGAACGCCGCCGGGGCGGCGGCCGGAGTGGGCGGGGGCGAGGCCGTCGGGCGACCCGTGGGGAAACCCGCGAAAAAAAGTTCTCCGCAGGGTGTGACAGAACGCCGGGCCGCGACGCTGAAGGACATGAGATGAGCACCAACCGATCCCGTCGGATCGACCGTGATGCCGCCGAGCAGCTGCTCGGTGGTGCCGTGGGCGGCCCGTCGGCCGGGCAGGACGCCTCGCTCACCGGACCGGACGGCGGTCCCGGGCAACTCGCCCGGGTGCTCGCCGCGGCCGCCGCCCCCGCGACGGCTGGCGAACTGGCCGGGGAGGAGGCCGCCCTGGCCGCGTTCCGGGAGGCGAGTCTCACGCCCCACCCGACAGTGACCCCCGTCCGGAGACGATCGATGGCAACCGCGGTGCTGGCCAGGGCCTTCAGCACGAAGGCCACTGCCGTCGTGCTCGGCACCACCGCGCTGTGCGGTGTCGCCGTCGCCGCCGGCACCGGCAACCTGCCGCCCGCGCTGGGCGGCGGCCCGTCCGCGCCGGAGCACAGGCTCGCCGGCCGGGACGCTGCCACCGGCCCGGCGTCGGGCCCGGCGGTCGTCGGGTCGTCGGCGGGCGTGGCCCCGTTCGGTGCCGTGGCGTCCGGTTCCGCCCGTCCGTCCGGCAGCGCCTCCGCCGGACCGCAGGCGGTCGTCCCGTCCGGCCCCGCGACGCCCGGCACCCCCTCGCCCGAGGGGCGCGGTGGCCGTTCGGCCGTCCCGCCCGCGCTGCTCGGCCTCTGCACCGGCTTCGCCGACCGTACGGCCAAGGGCGACCGCCCGAACCGACTGGCCGGCGAATCGCTGTACGGCCCGCTGATCGCGGCGGCCGGTGGCGCGGACCGCGTGACGGACTACTGCCGGGCCGCGATCGACGACGAGGACGGCGAGGACGGCGACCACCAGGGCGCCACCGGCCCGACGCGCGACCCCGGCCGCACCGGCAGCGGCAGCGGGGCGAACGCCGGATCCGGCAAGGGGAGCACCGGCGGCGGCCGGACCGACGGAAACGGCAACGGAAGCGGCAGCGGAAACGGGCGCGGCAACGCCAACGGCGGCAGCGACGGCGAGGACACCGGCGGCGCCGGCACCAGACCGGGCAAGTCCGGCGTGACCGCCCCGGCCGTCCCCAACGCGCAGGACGGCCGCCCGGACAAGCCCGACCGGACCGAGAACGAACAGTCGGCCGGGAGGTAGCCCCCAGGACTCCGGGTGGGCGGCGAGCGACTCCCCCCGGGCTCGCCGCCCGCCCGGAACAGCACCACCCGCACCACCCGCAGGAAGCAGTACCACCCGCAGGACCCGCACCACCCGCAGGAAGCAGTACCACCCGAAGACCCCGGGTGGCCGGTCGGCTCCCCCGTGCCCACCGGCCGCCCGGCCGGCCCCAGGGGGGGGGGGGGGGGGAGACAGAAGAAAAACGGACAAGAAGGAGAAGGGGAGGAAAAGGGGGGGGCCCTCCGACT
>NZ_JBHVJT010000045.1:46791-76967 GCF_042798815.1 Kitasatospora sp. NPDC057738
ACCACACGACCCCCCCCCCACTCCCCCCGAGCTCCCCCCCCCCCCCCACCCCCGTGCCGGCGGCCGGGGGACCGCTGCCCGGTCCCCCGACCGCCACCCTCCGCCCCTGGTCGGCGCGTTCGGCGGGGCGGCTATCGTGCACAGGTGCACGAGGCGGCCCGGGACCCCGGGCAGGGCACGTGAGGGGAGCTCCAGGTGATCGGACGGGCGCTGAACGGGCGTTACGAACTCGTCGACTTGCTCGGCGTCGGCGGCATGGCCACCGTCTGGCGCGGGACGGACCGGGTGCTGGGCCGTCAGGTGGCCGTCAAGGTACTCAACGGCGGACTCGCCGACGACCCCCGCTTCGCCGAGCGCTTCAGCCGCGAGGCGCAGCACGCGGCCATGCTGGCGCACCCGAGGATCGTCATGGTCTTCGACTCGGGCGTGGACCAGGGCACCCCGTTCATCGTCATGGAGCTCGTCAACGGCCGTTCGCTGGCCGCCCTGCTGGCGGAGCAGCAGGCGCTGCCGGTGGAGCGCGCCGTGGGCATCGCGGCGGCGGTCTGCGAGGCGCTGTCGGTCGCGCACGCGGCCGGGCTGGTGCACCGGGACATCAAGCCCGGGAACATCATGATCACCGATGACGGCGGGGTGAAGGTCGTCGACTTCGGCATCGCCAGGGCCGGTTCCTCCAGCAACCTGACCCAGACCGCGAGCGTGCTCGGCACGGCCGCCTACCTCTCGCCCGAACAGGCCACCGCCTCGGAACTGGACGGGCGGACGGACCTGTACGCGGTCGGCTGCGTGCTGACCGAGATGCTCACCGGCGCGACCCCGTTCACCGCCGAGACCCCGGTGGCGATCGCCTTCAAGCACGTCAGCGAGCAGCCGCTGCCGCCGTCCGTCCGCCGCCCGGGCCTGCCGCCCGCGCTGGACGCGGCGGTGCTGCGGCTGCTGGCCAAGAAGCCGGCCGACCGCCCGGCCGACGCGGCCACCGCCCGGGCCGAACTCCTCGGCACCGTACCGGGGCTGATGGTCGCCGACCCGACGGCGGAGCTGCTCGCGAACGCGGGCGGGGCCGCCACCCAGCTGCTGCCGCCGGTGCCGCACTTCCCGGCGCCGAACCAGCAGCACACCACCGTGCTGCCGCCCCAGCCGCCGGCCGCCACCTCGGTGATGGCGCCGATCCCCGCCCCGGCGGCTCCCGCCTACGTCCCGGTCCCGAGGCCCGGGCCCGGGAACCCGCCCTCTCCTGCCCGCAGCCGGCGGAAGCCGCTGGTGTTCGGGGCGCTGGGCGTGGCGGGCCTGGCCGGCGTCACCGCGCTCGCCCTCACCGCCTTCGACGAGCCGGCCGGCAACGCGGCCGCCGCCAAGCCCGCCGCGGCCACCGCCCCGTCCACCGCCCCGACCACGACGCCCACCCCGAAGGCCTCCGCGGCGCCCACCAGCAGCTCGGCGGCGCCGTCCGCGCCCCCGGCCCCCACCCAGGCCGTCCCGCGCAACCAGCCCGCGGCGCTGCAGATCCAGGCCTTCCGCCAAGCCGTCGCCCAGGCCCAGGTCGGCAGGGAGCGGGACAAGCAGACCGACCTGTTGAGGATCCTCGACACCACCGCCGCGCGCCTCAACGAGGGCAACCCGGACGACGCCGCGCAGGAGCTCAAGGACGCCCAGAAGGTGGTCAAGGACATGGGCAAGAAGCACGCCATCGACGTCCCGACGTACGCCAACTGGAACGCCCGCCTCTCGGCCCTGTTCGCCACCCTGCACACCGCCGTCGATCTCCAGGACGACTGACGGGCCCGGCCGCCTGCCACCGGCTTCGCGGAGGCGGATTCGTGTCCTTTGCCGCGGGTGAGGGTGTCCGCGGGTGGTGCGTCCCGGTTCGTCCGGCGGTCATTTCCCCCAACGCGCTGCTGTGGCTAGCCTGTTGATCAAGCGCTGGGGAGCGTCCGTCACGGGGGGCGGTTTCGCCTTTTCGTGCAGTTTCGAGAGGATTTCCATGTCTCGCACCAAGATCTTCAAGCGGTCCATCGCCGCGCTCGCCGTGGCCGCCGGCCTCTTCGCCATCGCCGGTACCACGGCCTGGGAGGCGCCCGCGCAGAACACCGCGGCGACGGTCGTCGCGGAGGACATGATCTGGGGCTGATCGGCCCGAGCCGCATCGGCCGTTCCGGAGTGCACAGCACTGTCCACAGCCTGTGGACAGTGCTGTGCACCACCCGCACCGGCCGCGGCGGAGACTCCGCCGACCGGCCGGCGGAAACGTCGGGGCGCACGCCCGTCGGCCCCCTGCGCGGCAAGGGGCCGACGGAAACCCTGGTGGCGCCTACCGGGCGGCGGTGACGGGCTTGCGGGCCCGGGTCAGCAGGGAGACACCCGGCAGGCCCTGGACGGGCAGGTAGCGCTCGGCGGCGATCACCGTGCTGAGCGCGGTGTTGATGAATGCCGGAACGTCGTCCAGGTCGCTGCCGGTGCTCTTCTTCCGGCGCCAGGCGGCGGCCGGGCGGAGCAGGACGTTCCAGCTGTCCAGGGTCTCCATGGTGAAGCCGCTGCCGACGATCACCTCGCGCAGGGTGTCGCGGGTGTAGCGGCGGACGTGGCCGACCGCGACGTCGTGCGCCGACCAGAGCCTCATGTCGCTCGGCACCGCGATGAGTGCCACTCCGCCGGGGCGCAGCACCCGGTGGATCTCGGCCATCGCCGCGTCGTCCTCCTCGATGTGCTCCAGCACGTCGAAGGCGACCACCAGGTCGATCGCGCCGTCGGCGACCGGGAGCCTGCGGGCGTCGGCCCGCATCACGGTGAGCCCGCGGTCGCGGGCCACCCGGGCGCCCTCCTCCCCGTACTCGATCGCGATCGGCTTCCAGCCGTTCGCCCTCAGCACCCGGGTGTTGCCACCGCCCGCGGCCCCGATGTCCAGCGCGGTGCCCGCCTTGCTGAACTTGGCGAGCTCCCGGCCCAGCAGTATCCGCCGCTCCTTGTACCACCAGTGCCGGTCTTCGAGCTCGGCGAGCTTGCGTACCTCATGACCTTCCACGGACCCTCCCGGACTTCTTCGTCTCCCTGGCCGCCGCGGAACGCGTCGTCCGGCCGAGCGAAAACATGAGAATTTTGTGAGGTCACTTTACGGGTACGGCGTCCTCGCGGATCCGGGCAGCCCGGTTGGCCGGAGCGTGGTGCCGGCCGGGTTCCGGCGCTCGACCCGCTGCCCTCGACGGGGCGGCCGGTGTGGAGCCAACTGTCAAAGAACTAAAGAATTTTGACGGATTGTCGGAAAGGCCTTCCGGCGGGGTGGGCGCAGGGGTGCCGGCGGGGTGGCCGCAGGGGCGCCGGGCGGACGTCCGTTGCCGTCCGCGCCGGCCTCAGTCCTGCCGTCGGATCCGCCGCTCCACGTTCCCCCGGACCGCCCGGGACGCCGTTCCGGCCGCCGCCGCGAGGAACACGAAGTTGTACCCGATCTGCAGCACCACCACGAGGCGCGCCGTCTGCCCGGCCGGGGTGATGTCCCCGTACCCGACCGTCGCCATCGTCACCACGGTGAAGTACAGCGCGTCCAGCCGGGTCTCCAGCCCGGCGAACTCCGACTTGTGCGCGCCCATCACGTAGTACGTCCCCGCGAAGATGGTCAGCGCCAGGAAGATGAGGAAGGCCAGCCAGACCACCGGCCGCTTGGCCGTCCCCCGCATCACCCCGACGATCTTGGCCAGCATCAGCCAGGTCAGCCCGACCAGCGCTCCCGCGAACACCAGCCAGCTCAGCACCGGCCGGCGCTCGCCGAGCCACTCCAGGGGCAGCGTGAAGTACCCGACCATAAGCAGCGTCGACGCGATCAGCAGCCAGAGCCAGGCCCGCAGGTCGGCAGGGGGCGGAGGGTTCTCGGACATCCCGCCCAGCCTCCCCGGGCCCGGTCCCGTCCGCTCGCCCGCCTGGTCCGATCGGGCGAGCCCCCGCGCCGTCGCCGTACGGGCCGCCGCAGCTGCGGCCCCTCCGTTTCGGCGGTTCTTCGGGGGCCTCGCGCCCCGCCGGCGCCGGAAGGCCCCGAGGGCCCCGGAAGGCCCCGTGCTCCGGATGGCCGCCCCTCAGGCCGAGGCCCCGGCTCCTTTCCCGGGCCGTCCCGCCCGGTCCTGCCCCGGCGCGTCCAGCAGCTCCAGCACCGCCAGGACGGCGAGCAGCCCGAGCGCCAGACAGAGCGTCACCAGCACCGTCGGGTGGCTCCACAGCACGAAGGCCAGCGCCGTGAGGGCGACCGCCAGCCAGCCCAGCGGGGCCTTCCAGCGGTGGACGAACCGGCCGACCGGCCCGAGTCGCAGTCCGGCCCGTGCGGCCACCCGCCGCACCGCGCCCAGCCCGGCGCGCCAGCCGCCCCGGACGGTGCGCGCCCACCGTCCGGGGCCGATCACCCAGGCGCCGAGGGCGACCAGCAGGCCGAGGGTGACCACCACCCGGACGGCCGAGCGCAGGTACCGCACCAGGGCGTCGTACACCGCCCGGGCGGCCGCCTGGTCGACATCGGCCGGGAGCCGGTCCAGGTAGACGGCCCGGAACGCGCTCAGCCCGATGCCCAGCAGCAGCGCCCCGCCCGCCATGCCGAGGGCCGTCGCCACCACCGCCCGGCGGCGCCGGGTCGCGAGCAGCACACCGCCGAGCGCGCAGGCCCCGGCCAGCACCGGCACCCAGAAGCCGGCCAGGTCCAGGACCCGCAGGGTGGTGCGGACCTCGGGGAGGGCGTCGGACCGCACCAGCGGGTAGGAGGTGTGGATCTCCGGGATCCGGGAGGCCAGCGGGAGCCCCTGGTCCACCAGCGCGGACTTCACCCGGGCGATCACCGGGGCGAGGTCGAGCACCACGGTGTCGTCGTGCACCTCGACGGCGCCGCCGCCCTGCCCGGTCACCATCTTCTCGACCGCGGCGTGGGCGTCCCGGTTGACGTCCGTCCAGAGGGTGACGAAGGCGTCGCTGTTCACGAGCCGTTCGACCTGGGCGTGGACGAGGCTGCCGAGCCCGTCGTCCAGGGCCTGGCCGATGCCGCCCAGCAGGGCGCCGAGCTTGGGCCGGTCGTCCGGGGCGAGGCCGTCGAGCAGCGAGTCGAGCGGGAGCTTCTTCACGATCTCTGCGGTCACCCGGTCGGTGACGGCCGCCTTGATCCTGGGGTCCTCGGCCAGCGGGGCCATCGTCGCGAGGTAGCGGTCGGTGTCGCTGATCTCGGACCGTGCCCAGAGCGCGAGGGCGCCGAGCGGGGTGAGCGCGCAGGCCAGCACGATCAGGAGGGCGGCGAGGAAGGAGCGGACCCGGTGCCGGGGCGGTGGGCGGTCCGCCGGGAGTGCGGTCGGCCCGGCGGCCAACTGTTCGGCGAGCCGTGCCTCCTGGGCCTCGACGGCGCTCAGCCGCGCCCGCAGCTCGGCCAGTTCGTCGCCGGGCCCGCCCTCGGGCCCGGCGCCGGATTCGTCGGTCGGCATGCCGGGCTCCGTTCCTCCGGTGGGTGCATACCAGGAGACAACGGATCAGATCGGACGGCCAGTCGGGAGGGGCGGTGGCCGGAGCGGTCCCGGAACGCTTCAGGACGGCCCCGGAACGCGGAAAGCCCCTGGTGGTTCACCAGGGGCTTTCCGGAGGAAGGGGCGGACTCAGGCGGTCGTCTCGGGCCGCTTGGTCTCGGTGGCCTTGGTCACGTTGGTCGGCGTGACGGCCGGGCGGTCGGCGCTCTGCTGGGGAGCGGTGGCGCCCTGCTGGGGAGCGGCGGTGCTCTGCGCGGTGCCGGCCGCGGCGTCCGCCGGGGTGTCGTCCTCGCGCATGGCCTTCGTCTCGGCCTTCAGGATGCGCATGGACTTGCCCAGGCCACGGGCCATCTCGGGCAGCTTCTTCGATCCGAACAGCAGGATTACGACCGCCAGCACCACGAGAATGTGCCAGGGCTCAAGACCGTTCCGCAGCATCCCTGGCCACCGGTCCCTTCTTGTCAGGAGTCATGGCGGGCGCTTGCGCCCGTGCTGGCCAGTATGCCTGTACCTGACGGCGAACGGATACACCAGCCGGGAAACGCTGGCCAAAAACCAGGTGCCGTTCGAGCGGATCGCGAGCGCGGCGGCACCGGCCCGGCCGGACACGGGTGCCGAAGCTCACACCCGGCCGACCGCGTCGGGGCGTTCAGTGGACGAACGGCACCAGGCGCTTCGTCGCCCGGCGGTACTGCGCGTACTCGCTCCCGAAGGCGTCCAGCAGCAGCCGCTCCTCGGCGGAGATCCGCCAGCCGTACGCGGCGAGCAGCAGGGCCGCGACCACCAGGGCGGCCGCCCAGCTGCCGGTGCCGACCGCGTAGCCGACCCAGACCAGCAGGCTGCCGGCGTACCCGGGGTGCCGGATCAGCCGGTACGGGCCGGTGCGGACCAGGCGCTGGGTGTCCACGGTGCGCAGGGTGCGGGTGTAGTAGCGGCCCAGGGTGCGCATGCCCCAGGCCCGCAGCGCCAGCCCGGCGACCGCCAGGGCCACCCCGAACCAGGCGGCCCAGGAGGGCAGTTCGCCGATCCCGGCGCGCTCGAACAGCACCACGACCAGGACCGACAGGACGTAGCAGCCGAGCAGCAGCCGGGTGGACCCGCGGTCGCGGCGGTCGGCGTGCCAGGTGCCGGCGGCGGTGTCCTCGCGCCGGCGCAGCAGCAGCTCGTAGGCGACCCAGCAGAGGACGCCGAGGAGGGAGAGGAGGGCGGGCAGGGACATGAGGGGCTCCCGGCGGTCGATCCGAGGTGTGCTTCCACGGTCCTCCCGGCGGGCGGCCGGCACACGCGCCCGGGGGTGGACCCGGCGCGGTCCACCCCCGGGTGGAGGCGCGGCGCGGGGCCGCTCGGGCGATCGGCGCGACCGCTGCGCGGGGGGCGGGAGGGCGGCGCCCGGGAGGCCGGCTCCCTGGACGGCGGAGAGCCCCCGCCCGGGATGGGCGGGGGCTCTCGATGACTCGCGTGGATCGGGCCGGACGGGTCGGACGGGTCAGACGGCGGCGGGCTCCGGAGCGGGTTCCGGGGCGGTGGCGGGGGCGGCGGCCGGGAGGTGCCGCATCAGGCGGTAGGCCAGGACGGCGGCGCCCAGGGCGAAGACCAGGCCGACCACGGCCGCGACGTGCAGGCCGTCGGTGAAGGCGGTGCGGGTGGTCTCCAGCAGGTCGGCGCCGAGTCGGCCGGGCAGGTGGGCGGCGACGGTGACCGCTCCGCCGAGGGTGTCCTGGGCGCTCCGGGCGGCCTCGCCGTCGACGCCGGCCGGGAGGGCGCCGTCCAGCCGGTGGCGGTAGACCGCGGCGCCGGCCGCGCCGAGCAGGGCGATGCCGAGCGAGCTGCCGAGCTCGACGGCGGTCTCGGAGGTGGCGGAGGCGGCGCCGGCCTGCTCGACCGGGGCGGCGGAGACGACCATCTCGGCGGTCATCGTCATGGTGCCGACCGTCCCGGCGGCCAGCACCCCGGCCGCGGTGAGGATGAGCGCCAGCGGGGAGTGCGGGCCGACCAGGGTCATCATCGCGAAGCCCGCCGAGCCGACCAGGAAGCCGCCGCCCATCAGCACCGCCGGGCGGACCTTCCCGGCCAGCGCCGAGCTGGTCCCGACCGCGGCGCCGACGCCCAGGCTCGGCACCAGCGACCAGAGCGAGGCGGTCAGCGGGCTCATGCCCTTGACCAGCTGGAGGTACTGCGAGGTGAAGAGGGAGAAGCCCATCATCGCGAACATCGCGATGCTGTTGACGCTGATCGCGCCGCTGAAGGTGCGGATCCGGAACAGGCTCAGGTCGAGCAGCGGGTTCGCGGCGGTGCGCTGGCGCCACAGGAAGGCACCGGCCAGCAGCAGTCCGGCGGGGACGGCCAGCCCGGGCAGCAGGCTCCAGCCCTCGACGGCGATCGTCTTGACGCCGTAGACCAGCGGCAGGATCGCGGTCAGCGAGAGCACGGCGCCGAGCAGGTCGAAGCGGCCGGTGCGGCCGGTGGAGCGGTACTCGGGGAGCAGGACGGGCGCGGCCAGCAGCACCAGGGCCATCACCGGGACGGCGAGCAGGAAGGCCGAGCCCCACCAGAAGTGCTCCAGCAGGAGCCCGCCGGCGACCGGGCCGAGGGTGGCCCCGGCGGTGAGGATGCCGCCCCAGGCGCCGAGCGCGACCTGCCGCTGCTTGGGGTCGTGGAACATGTTGCGGATCAGCGCGAGGGTCGAGGGCATCACGGTGGCCCCGGCGGCGCCGAGCAGCGCACGCGCCGCGATCAGCTGGTCGGCGTCGTGCGACCAGGCGGCCAGCAGCGAGGCGCCCGCGAAGCCGGCGGCGCCGATCATCAGCAGTCGGCGGCGGCCGATCCGGTCGCCCAGCGCGCCCATCGTGATGAGCAGTCCGGCCAGCAGGAACGAGTACATGTCCATGATCCACAGCTGCTGGGTGCCGCTCGGCGCCAGCGTGGTGGAGATGTACGGGACGGCGAAGAAGAGCACGCCCATGTCCATGGTGAGGACGAGGGTAGGGAGCAGGAGGACGGCCAGGCCGATCCATTCGCGACGGCCTGCGCGGCCGGTGGTTGCGGTCATGGGGAAGACGGTACGGATGACTCAGACGCTTGTCTAGTACGTATGTGCAAGTCGCTCGTGCAAGACGGACGATCGAGTGAGACGTACGACCGAGTGAGACGAATGTGCGAGACATTCGTCCATGGCTTCCGTAGGATCAGGGCATGGGAAACCGCGAAGACCTGATGGGCGGCGCCAAGCGCTGCCTGTACGAGAAGGGCTACGGCCGCACCACCGCCCGCGACATCGCGACCGCCTCCGGCGTCAGCCTGGCCGCGATCGGCTACCACTTCGGCTCGAAGGAGGCGCTGCTCAACGCGGCGATGATCGAGGCGATCGGAGAGATGGGGGAGGCCCTGGGCGCGGTGGTGATCGCCGCCAACCAGGTGTCGGACGACCCGGAGGTGCGCTTCGCGGCCGTCTGGGACGGCCTGCGGGACGTCTTCGTCGAGCACCGCGGGCTCTGGGCGGCCCAGTTCGAGGCGCTCGCCCAGGCGGGGCACGCCCCCGACCTGGCGGACGCCTTCGCGGCGGCGCAGAAGGAGGGCCGGCTCGGACTGGCCGCGGTGTTCCAGGGGCTGCCCGAGGTGCCGGACACCGCGGAGGAGGTCGCCCGCGGGTCCTTCTACCAGACGCTGCTGGCCGGCTACTGCGCCCAGTGGCTGGCCGCGCCCGAGCTCGCGCCCGGCGGGCAGGACTTCCTGCGGGGACTGCGGCTGGTCAGCGACAGCGTGTTCGCCCCCGTGGAGCACTGACCCGCTACCGAGCTCTCGCCCGCTGCGGAGTCCCCGCCCGCCGCGGAGTCCTCTCCCTCCACGGAGCCCTCGCCCGCTACGCGGTGACGGCGGTCAGCAGCACCACCGAGTCGACGTGCGCCAGCAGCCCGTGCCGCTCCTGCGGGACGGGCTCCAGGTGGCCGGCCGGCAGTTCCAGCCGCCGACCGGCGATGGTCAGCGAGACCCGGCCGCGCAGCACCTGGACGCTGCCCGCGGCGGGCGGGTTGTGCTCGTCCAGCGTGGTGCCCGCGGTCAGCGCGATCACGGTCTGCCGCAGGATCCCGTCGTGCAGGACCAGGTGGGCGCTGCGCCCGTGCGGGCTCTCCGCCGCCCGGGCGGCGTGCTCCACGGCGAGCTGTTCGAGATCGGGCACCGCGCCTCCTCCTGGCTCCGGGCGCACTCCGTGAGCCCAGGGTCGCGGACGCCCGGGCGCCCCGCACCCGGAAGTGCCGCGGCCGGGCGGTCCGAGGTGCAGGCTCCGCCGACTGCCCGCATCGTGGAGGCATGGCGACCAACGACAGAGTCATTTCCGGGTTCCAGGTCAACCGCCCGCTGCTGACCGGCGGCGTGGCGCTCACCGCGATCGGCACGCTGCTCAGCGCGACCGGGACGGTGGTGGTGTGCGCGGCGCTGATCGCGGCCGGCCGCAGCTGGGTGCGCGGTCTGGACACCCCGCCGACCGCGCTCGCCCAGCGGGCCCTGCGGGAGGCGAAGGTGGCGTCCAACGCGGGCTGGGAGGCCTGGCGCGCCGAGCACAGCTCACCGAACTGAGCCCGCCCGCCGGGCCGGCGAACAGCGGGGCGGGCCGCCGCGGAACGGCGGCCCGCCGTGCCGTCGGACCCGAACGGCCCTACAGGCCCAGCGACTTGGCGATGATGCTGCGCATGACCTCGCTGGTGCCGCCGTAGATCCGGAACACCCGGTTGTCGGTGTAGAGCCGGGCGATCGGGTACTCCAGGATGTAGCCGTAACCGCCGTGCAACTGGAGGCACTTGTCGATCACCGTGGAGGCCGACTCGGTGCAGAACAGCTTCGCCGCGGCCGCGTCCGCGACGGTCAGCTCGCCGTGCTGGTACAGCTCCAGCGCCCGGTCCACCATCGACTGCTGCGCCACCACCTGGGACTCGCAGTCGGCCAGGGTGAACTTGGTGTTCTGGAACTCGGCCACCGCCTTGCCGAACACCTTGCGCTCCTTGACGTACTGGACCGCGAACCGCACCGCCGCCGCGGCCGCCGCGTACGCGCCGACGGCGATCGCCAGCCGCTCCTGCACCAGGTTGTGGGTCAGGTAGGAGAAGGCCCTGCCCTCCTCGCCGAGCAGGTTCTCCACCGGCACCCGGACGTCGCTGAACGCCAGCTCGGCGGTGTCCGAGGTGCGCAGGCCGATCTTCTGGAGCTTGCGGCCGACGGTGTAGCCCGCGGAGGCGGTGTCCACGCAGAGGATGGACAGCCCGGCCCGGCGGTTCTCCGGGTCGTACGGGGCGGTGCGGCAGACCACCAGGACGAGATCGGCCAGCACGCCGCCGGTGATGAAGGTCTTGGCGCCGTTCAGGACGTAGTGGGTGCCGTCCTCGGAGAGCCGCGCGGTGGTGGAGATGCCCGCGAGGTCGGAGCCGGCGCCCGGCTCGGTCATCGCGATCGCGGTCATGATGTCGCCGGAGACGAAACCGGGGAGCCAGCGCCGCTTCTGCTCCTCGTTCGCGTACTCCAGCAGGTACGGCAGCACCAGGCCGGTGTGCACGCCGGAGGAGCCGAAGCTCACGCCCGCCCGGGCGGTCTCCTCGGCGATCACCGCCTGGTACTTGAAGCCGCTCTCGCCCGCGCCGCCGTACTCCTCCGGCACCTCGATGCCGTAGACGCCGAGCTCGCCGAGCTGCCGGTAGAAGTCGCGCGGCGGGTGACCGTCGGCCTCCCAGCTCTCGTAGACCGGGACGACCTCGTTGGCGATGAAGTCCCGGATGGTCTCCCGGAAGGCCTCGTGGTCCTCGTTGAACACGGTGCGGCGCACGGCGGCGCTCCCTTCGACGGCGCCGGCCGGGGCTGCCGGCCGGGGCGGAACCTGCCTGGTGGTGGCTCCACAAGTTAATCCGGGGTAGCTTCGGCTGTCCAGAGTCGGCCGGGCGCGAAAAGCCGGTGGGGAGCACGGTCGGCGGGGTGCGAAGTGAATCCTTGCTAGCCTTCCGCCGACGCCGGTCACGGTCCCGTTCCAGCGGCCGGCGCCGTGCCGGACCAGTGCCGGGCCGGTGCGGGACCAGTGCCGGGCCGGTGCCCGGCCGAAGGGGAGGGAGGCTCGCCATGGTGGTCCGACGGCCGCCCGGGCGGCGCGCCCAGATCCTGGCCGTGGCCGCCGACCGCTTCCACCGCAGTGGCTACCACCAGGTCTCGATGACCGAGGTCGCCGCCGGTGTCGGCATCACCGCGCCCGCGCTCTACCGGCACTTCCGCGGCAAGCCCGAACTGCTGGACCGGGCCGTCCGGTTGGGCCTGGACGCGCTCGCCGAAGGCCTGCGCCCGGCCCGCACCACCGCCGACCTCGGCGCCGCGCTGGCCGCCGTCGCGGTCGGCCACCGCCCGCTCGGCACCCTGGTGCAGCGCGACGCCCGGCTGCTGCCGCCGGCCCGGCGGGCGGCGCTGCGCCGTGAACTGCGCGCCGACGTCGCCCTGATGGTCGCGGTGCTGCGCGTGGAACGGCCGGAACTCGCCGCCGGGGACGCCGAGTTGCTCTGCTGGTCGGCGCTCTCGGCCTGCGCCGGGCTGTCCTACCAGTCGGCGGCTCCGCAGCCCCGACGGGCCGAGGCGCTGCTGCGCGGGATGGTCGCGGCCGTCCTGGCGGTCCCCCTGGGCGGTACGGCCGCGGGGCCCTGCGCCGGGCCGGTGCCGGTGGTGCCGGAGTCCGCCTCCGGGCCGGTGCCGGCGGCGCCGGAGCACAGGCCGCGGGCGCGCCGGGAGGAGCTGCTCGCGGCGGCCGTCCGGCTGTTCCACCAGCGCGGCTTCGACAACGTCAGCACCGACCAACTCGGCGCCGCCGTCGGCATATCCGGTCCCAGCGTGTACCGGCACTTCGACAGCAAGGCCGAGCTGCTCGCCGCCTCGCTGGTGCGCAGCCGCGAGCGGCTCTGGCACGAGGTGGACGGCGCGATCACGGCCGCCGCCGGGCCCGGGGCGGCGCTGGAGGCCGGGCTGGGCGCGTACGTCGGCTTCGCGCTGCGCAACGGGGACTACCTGGGCGCCATGCTGAGCGAGACGGAGCGGTTGGCCCCGCCCGACCGCCGGGCCGCGGTGGACTTCCGGCGGGACTTCCTGCGCACCTGGGTCGGCCTGCTGCGCCAGGTGCACCCCGGGCTCGACCCGGCGGCCGCCCGGATCCGGGTGCACGCACTGTTCGCACTGGTCAACGACGGGGTGCGGAACCGTCCGCACAGCACCAGGCCGGACCTCGGGGACTGCCTGCTGCGGCTCGGCCGGGCGGTGCTGGGGACGTCCGGGGGAGGGGCGCTCTAGCGGTTGCCCCCGGTGGCCCCGGTGGCCCGGGAGTTCCCGCCGGTGCCCCGGGAGTTCCCGCCGCTGCCCTGGGGGGTGCCGGTGTTCCCGCTGTTGTTCTGGGTGCCGCTGACGCTTCCGCCGTTGCCCGTCACCGCGAGGTTGTTGTTCTGGTTGCCCGCACCCGAACCGGTGGCCGTCTGCTGGGTGTTGACCACGTTTCCGTGGACGTCGCCGATGATGTTGCCGGAGCCCGCGTCGCTCACCACGCTGCCGGTGGAGTGGTCGGCCGCGCCGGCGCCGTCGTCGGCGTGTGCGGTGGCGGCGCCGACGCCGACGAGGAGGAACGCCCCGAGGGCGGTGGCGGCGGCTGCGCGAATACGGGACACGCTGGTCTCCCTGGCGAGAAGTGCGGACTGTGGCGCCGTCCGGGGTGGCCGCTCCGGGGCGCCGTGGCCCGCGGGGCCGGGCGGCTCGCCGTACGTACGTCGCCGGTTCAGCATTCACCAGTGCGGTGGACGAACTCCACCGAACGGGTGGCAATTCCCCCGATGGGGGAGGATCGGTCAATTCGAAGTTGACGGCATTCCGTCATTCCGTCACGAGGGTGCCGAAGAAGAAAGAAATGGTCGCCAGATAGTCGCACTGGCACACTGGGGACCCATGTCTGATGGTGCCCCGCCCGAGCCCACCCCCGCCGAGGAGCTGCGCACGACCGAGGTCGATCTCGGCGGCCTGGTGAACGTCCTCGCCACCCACCTCTACTCCACCCCGCTGGTCGCCCTGCGCGAACTCGTCCAGAACGCGCACGACTCGCACACCCGCCGGCTCCTGGAGGACCCGGACGGCGACCACCGCCCGCTGATCCGGGTGCGCGCCGACGCCGCCCGGCGGACCGTCGCCATCGAGGACACCGGCGCCGGCCTCACCGAACCCGAGATCCACTCCTACCTGGCCACCGTCGGCACCGGCTACACCCGGATGCTGCGCGAACTGACCGGCAACCAGGAGCTGATCGGCGCCTTCGGCCTGGGCTTCCTCTCCGCGTTCTCGGTCGCCGACGAGGTCACCGTCACCACCACCTCGCACCGCGAACCGCACCTCGGCCACCGCTACCGCAGCCGCGGCGGCGAGCAGTACCGGGTCGAGCCGGTGCCCGCCCGGCCCCGCCCGGGCACGGTGGTCGAGCTGACCCTCAAGGCCGAGCACGCCCACCTCGCCGACGAGGACGTGCTGCGCGACGTGCTCACCCGCTACTGCGTGCTGCTGCCGGTCCCGGTCCACCTCGGGGACGACGAGCAGCCGGTCAACTCCGTCGAGGTGCCCTGGCGCCACCCCTCCGACGGCGACCAGTACGCCGCCCGGATGCGCTTCGCCGCCGCCTTCGGCCGCCGCTTCGAGCCGCTCACCGCGTTCCCGGTCCACCCGGTCGAGGACGTCACCGACGCGGTCGGCCTGCTCTGGGTCCAGGACGGCGGCACCTACGGCAGCAGCGACAACCGCGACCTCGCCGTCTACCTGCGCGGCATGCTGCTCGCCGAGGACGCCCGCGACCTGCTGCCCCGCTGGGCCGGGTTCATCGGCGGCGTGGTCGAGTCCAACCGGCTCACCCCCACCGCCAGCCGCGAGGACCTCCAGCGCGACGAGCACTACCACGCGCTGCGCAAGGCCCTCACCGACGCCATCGTGGACGGCCTCTACGAGACCGCCCGGCTGCGGCCCGCCGCGTGGCGCCGCATCCTCGCCCGGCACGGCAACGACCTGCTCGGTGCCGCGCTCTGCGACGACCGGCTGTTCACCCTGCTCGCCGACGACGTCCCGGTGCCCACCTCGCAGGGCGACCTCACGGCCGGCGCGCTGCGCGCGGCCGGAGGCGGCGCGGTGCACGTCGCGCTCGGCAGCGGCGGCGGCTTCGAGGAGATGCTGTACCGGGCGATGCGGGTGCCGATCGCCCGCGGCGACCGCTACGCCGTCCTGCCGTTCCTGCGCCGCTACGCCCAGCTGCGCGGCTGCCGGGTGGTCGAGCTGGGCAGCGAGCAGGGCGACCGCGAGCTGTTCCGCGACCCGGAGCGCCCGCTGCCGGAGCACGAGTCGGCCTGGCTGGCCGGCGCCCTCGCCGACCCGGGCGAGCAGCTCGTCCCGGCCCGCTTCGACCCGCCCGGCCTGCCGCTGGTGCTGGTGCCGGACCGCGAGGCCGAGCTGAAGGCCCGGATCGAGGACGACCGGGCGGACGCCCGGATACCCTCGGCCGCCCTGCGGCTGGCCCGCGCCTTCACGGCCCGCACCGACGGCGAGGTCCGGGCCCGGCTCTACCTCAACCTGGCCAGCCCGGCGGTCCGGGACCTGCTGGCCGCCTACCGCGGCGGGCACACCGGCAGCGCGACCGCCGCCGGGCTGCTCCGCTCGATCAAGGTGATCATGGCCGCGGCCTCGTCCGGACCGTCCGAGGGCGACCTCACCGCCGCGCTGGCCGGCATCGGCACCGCGGTCTCCGCCCTGACCGCCGCCGTCCCGGCCGGTCTGCCGGAGGTCCCGGACAGCCCCGGCGCGCTCTCGGAGGAGCGGTGACGGACGGATTGTCAGTGGGGTGCGGTAGACACCTCATCAGCACGACGCAGGGGGAGCAGGCATGACCACCGACATCTGGGCCTGGGTGCGCGACACCCACCGGCAGCTGGCCGAGGCCGGCCACCACCGGCTGGCCGACGCCATCGTCGAGCTGCCCGAGCACGCCACCGAGGGGCGCAACGAGCAGCTCGACGCGCTCTACCCGGAGGCCGTGGCCGCCGCCCGGGCGCTCGGCCTGCCCTGGGTCGAGGTCTACCTGCGGCACTGGCGGATGCAGAACCTGCTGAACAAGCGCCAGCAGGGCGAGGCGGTGCTGCCCGAGGCGGTCGACCTGCTGGACTTCGCGCACCGGGAGGAGACGGCGAACTGCCCGCAGTCGGTCTGCGTGGTGCAGGACTTCGCGATCTGCCACGCCCGGGTCGACGGTCCGGGGTACGTGGCCGAGCGGCTCGCCGTGGTCGGCGAGACGCTGGACCGGATCGAGCCCGACCGGGCCTGCTACGACTGCCTGTCCCGCGAGTACTCCGACGCCCTGGAGGACGACGGCCGGGCGGCCGAGGCGCTGGACCACCTGGACTCCGCGGCCAACCGGATGCGGGCGGCCGGCCAGCCGGTCTCGCTCCGCTTCCACCAGGCCCGGGCCGGCACCCTGCACCTGCTGGGCCGGCACGAGGAGGTGCTGGAGCTGCTGGAGACGGCCGAGCGGGCCGAGCAGACGCAGGGGCGCCGGCTGGACGAGCGCGACCAGCGCTGGGGCGCCCTGCTGCGGGCCCGCGCGCTCGCCTCGCTCGGCCGCACCGAGGAGGCGCTCGCCCTGCTGCCCGAGCGGGCCGAGGCCGAACGGCACGCCGACCTGCGCACCGCCTGGACGCAGACGGTCGAGCTGCTGGTCGCGGCCGGGGCCCGGGAGAACGACGCCGAACTGGGCGCCGTCCTGGCCGGCTGGGTCGGCTACCTGGACGGCGTCGGCGCGCACCGCCCGTGCGTGGACCTGCTGCTGGCGGCGGGGCGGCTCGCGCTCGCCCGCGGTGCCCGTACGGTGGCGCTCACCCTCGCCGCGACCGGGGAGCGCAAGCTCACCCGGCTGCGGCGCACCGACGGCGTGTCGGAGCAGGTCGCGGCGCTGCGCGCGGCCGCCGAGGCACTGCCGGAGCCCGAGCTGCCCGTCCCGCCGGGCGAGCTGACGGCGCACCTGGCCGAGGTCCGGGTGCCCTACGAGACCGGCGCCGACCTGCTCTCCGTCGCCCTGGACCGGTACCGGGGTGAGCAGGCCGGCGCCACCGGACTGGCGGTGCTCCTGGCCACCGTGCTGGGCGGCCTCGGCCACGCCCGTGCCGCGGCCGACCTGCTGTGGCGGTACCTGGAGGACGACCCGGCGGACCGCGAGCTGACCGGCGCGCTCGGCGAGATGCTGATCGAGGCCCGGGACGCCGAGGGCATCCGCCGCCTCGCCGACCGGGTGGCCGTCTCCGCCCCGGCCGACGGGCACTGGATACGCGCCCGCTGGGCCGCCGCCGAGGGCCGCTGGACCGAGGCGCTGGAGCAGTGCCGGGCGATCCTGGTGCTGGACGACGAGGTGATCAACACCCGTCGCCTCGCCGCCCACGCCGCCACCGAGCTGGGCGACCACGCCACCGCGCAGCGGATGTACCTGGAACTGCTGGAGCGCGCGGCGCCGGCCGCGGACACCTCCGAGGACAGCGCCGAGGACTCCGCCGAGGAGGACGGCCACCGGGCGGTCCGGGAGCCGGACCTGTGGCACCTGATCACCGCGGCCACCGCCAACCGGGACTGGGCGGTGGTCCGCTCCACCGGCGCGCTGCTCGACATCGAGTTCGACGAGCCCGAGGGCCCGGTGGACGAGGAGTGGCAGCTGGTCACCGTCCGGGCCACCCGCACCAACGGCGCGACGTCCGACCTGCCCGCCCTGCGGACCGGCCCGGCCACCGCCCGCATCCTGCCCGTGCTCGGGGACGACCTGACGCTCAACCACGGCGACGTGGTGGTCTTCGCCCCGGCCCTGCTGGAGCGCCCGCCCGCCGAGGACGCCCCCGAGGAGGAGCGGCAGCGCTGGCGCCCGGTGTTCGAGTTGCTCACCCTGCTCGACCCGGCCGGGTACACCACCTACTGGATCGACGGCGGCTGGCCCGGCGACGAGCAGTGGTCGGCCCTGCGGGACGAGCTGCACGGGGCGGGGTACGCGGTCTGGGTGTACAGCGGGGAGCAGTACCGGATCACCGACCCGGCGGACGGCGGCGACACCCTGCCCGGTGTCTACGCGGCCCTCGGCGTCCCGCCGACCGCCTCGGCCGCCGAGGCCGACGCCCTGCTGCTGCGGCTGACCGACGGCTGGGCCCACCCGCTCGCCTGGGCGGAGCTGGCCAAGGCGGCCGGCGCGGCCCCCGCCCGGCACGAGGAGATCGTCGAGCGCTACGGGCTCTGACCGTCCTCGACCGCGCGGCCCCGGCGGGCCGGCCCTTCCCGGGCCCCCACCGGGGCCGCGCGCGTTCCCGGCCGTGCCGCGCGCTCCGCGCCCGGCCGTGTGCGGGCCGGCCCGGGAACCTTTCCGCCTCCAGCCGAGTCTTTGTCAATGCTTTACTGTTTCATTGCCAAGACTCGACCTCCCGGAGTGCCCGCACCGTGACCAGCCTCGCCCTCGGCCCGTCCTGGCTCGATCCGACCACCCTGATCTCCACCTTCGGCCTGATCGGCATCCTGGCCATCGTCTTCGCCGAGTCCGGTCTGCTGATCGGCTTCTTCCTGCCGGGTGACTCGCTGCTGTTCACCACCGGCCTGCTGGTGGCCGGCGGCACCTACCTGCACCAGCCGCTCTGGCTGGTCTGCGCGCTGATCGTGGTCGCTGCGGTGGCCGGGGACCAGGTCGGCTACCTCTTCGGCCGCAAGGTCGGCCCGAGCCTCTTCCGCCGTCCCGACTCCCGGGTCTTCAAGCAGGAGAACGTCGAGAAGGCCGCCGCCTTCTTCGACCGGCACGGCCCCAAGGCGATCGTGCTGGCCCGCTTCGTGCCGATCGTGCGCACCTTCACCCCGATCGTCGCCGGGGTGAGCAGGATGAACTACCGCGGCTTCGTGGTGTTCAACCTGGTCGGTGGCGTGCTGTGGGGCGGCGGCGTCACCGTGCTCGGCTACTTCCTGGGGCAGATCCCGTTCGTCCGGGACAACATCGAGGCCATCCTGGTCGGCATCGTGCTGGTCTCGGTGATCCCGGTGGCGATCGAGCTGCTGCGGGCGCGCCGCTCCGGCGCGGCGTCCGCCACCCGCCACCGCGCCGGGTAGGCGTCCGCCACCCGCCACCGCGCCGGGTAGGCGCCCGCCGCTCCGGCCACGGGACGCCGCGTACATGTGCGTCCGGCTGTTCGATCAGGCAAGGTGTAACCCGAGATCGAGCGGTGGCCGGAGGCCGCCAGGGGTGGCGAGGAGCGGAAGTGCCTAAGCGGGGCCGACCGGGTACGGGCAAGCGGGCGAGGGGGGGCAGGGCGGTCCGACAGGCGCGGCAGGCACCCCCGAAGCCGGTGCACCCCGCCGACGCCCCGCCCACCGAGGGCCTGCTCGGCTACCCCGCCCCGCCGGTCGAGCCCACCACCGTCGTCCCGCTCGCCCTGCCCGTTCCGGAGACCAAGGGCCTGCTGGCCCCCGAGCCCGAGCCCGAGCCGGTACCCGAGTCGGTACCCGGGCCGGCGGTCCGCGCCGCGACCGGACGGGCCGAGACCGAGCGCCCGGTCCGTCGCCGTTCGGTCGCCGAGGACACCCTCACCCCCGAGGAGTGGCGGGCGGCCGGCTACACCCCGCCCACCGGCATCCCGGTCCCGGACCTCACCGCCGGCGCCCCCGGCGAGGCGCCCTGGCCGGACCGGATGCGCACCCTGCTGCGCACCCCGATGTCCGAGCGGCCCGCCTTCGAGCGCACCGCCCGCGAAATGCACCCCTCCGCGTCCGTCACCCGCAACGTCCCGCGCATCCTCGACCTGACGCTGCGCATCGGCGAGCTGCTGCTGGCCAGCGGCGAGGCGGCCGAGGACGTCGAGGCGGCGATGCTCGGCATCGCGCACGCCTACCGGCTGGACCGCTGCGAGCCGCAGGTCACCTTCACCCTGATCGGCATCTCGTACCAGCCCTCGCTGGTCGAGCCGCCGGTCACCGCCGACCGCGTGGTGCGCCGCCGGACCTCCGACTACACCCGGCTCGACGCGGTGTACGCGCTGGTCGCGGACATCACCGCGGAGAACGTGACGGTCAACGACGCCTACCGCCGGCTCGCGCTGATCCGCCGCAACCGGCACCCGTACCCCGCCTGGTTCCTCGCCCTGACCACCGGCCTGCTGGCCGGCGCGGCGACCTTCCTGGTCGGCGGGCGGGTGGACGACAAGGCCTGGCTGGTGTTCGCGAGCGCCTTCGTCGCGGCCGTCCTCGGCGACCGGCTGGCCTCCGCGCTGGCCCGGCGCCGGCTGCCGGAGTTCTACCAGTTCGTGGCGGCCGCGATGCCGGCCGCCGCCTCCGGCATCATCCTCTCGCTGAACGACTGGGGCCTGCGCGGCTCGGTCGTGATCACCGGTGGCCTGTTCGCCCTGCTGCCCGGGCGCGCCCTGGTCGCCGCCGTGCAGGACGGCCTGACCGGCTTCTACATCACCGCCGCGGCCCGCCTGCTGGAAGTGATCTACCTGGTCGCGGGCATCGTGATCGGGGTGATGGTGATCCTCTACCTGGGCGTCGGCTTCGAGGCGAACCTGCGCCCGGACGAGAGCCTGGTGGGCGTCAACTACCCGCCGGTCCAGATGGTCGCCGCGATGCTGCTGACCCTGGCCTTCGCGACGCTGCTCCAGACCGACCGCCGCACGCTGGCCCTGGTCACCGTCAACAGCGGCATCGGCTGGGCCAGCTACGGTGCGCTGGTGTACAACGCGGGCGTCAACCCGATCGCGGCGACCGGCGTGGCGGCCGGGCTGGTCGGCCTCTTCGGCCAGCTGATGGCGCGCTACCGCAACGGGTCGGCGCTGCCGTACGTGACCGCCGCGATCGGTCCGCTGATGCCCGGTTCGGCGCTCTACCTCGGGATGCTGGCCTTCGCCCAGGGGCACTCCAGCGCCGGCCTGGTGTCGGTCTTCCGGGCGGCGGCGATCGCGATGGCGCTGGCGGTCGGGGTGAACCTGGGCGGGGAGATCGCCCGGCTGTTCCTGAAACTGCCGGTCGGCGCCGAGCGCCCGTCGCTCTACCCGGTCGTGCCGCGCCGGGCGGCCAAGCGCACTCGAGGGTTCTGACCGGACGTCGGGCCGGTGCCGGGCCGGTGCCGGGGCGATGCGGTCCCCGGTCCCCGGTCCCCGGGCCCCGGCCCCGGCCCCCGGGCCACGTCACGGCAGGCAGGACGCAGGACCAGGAACGAAGGTAAGACCCATGACGACACTGCTGGACGGCTACCGCGAGCACATCGTCGCCGCGCACAAGCAACCGCTGTTCCTGCTGCTGGTCGGATTCATCACCTCTTTCGTCTTCATCCGGTTCAGCGTCCGGATGATCCGCGCCCAGGTGCGCTGGTGGCCGGGCAACGTGACCCCGGGCGGCCTGCACATCCACCACATGGTGTTCGGCCTGGGCTTCCTGCTGCTCGGCGGCATCGGGGTGTTCGCCACCTACGGCGGGCACCCGTGGATCGACGTGTTCGGTCTGGCCTTCGGCATCGGCTGCGGTCTGGTGCTGGACGAGTTCGCGCTGATCCTGCACCTGGACGACGTGTACTGGAGCGAACAGGGCCGCAAATCGGTGGACGCGGTGATCTTCGGCATCCTGTTCACCTCCCTGCTGCTGGTCGGGTACGTGCCGCTCGGCGTGGTGCCCGGCGAGGAGACCAGGTGGGGCCTGATCACGATCATCTCGGTGAACTCGCTGGCCTCGGTGATCACCCTGCTCAAGGGCAAGGTGTGGACCGGCCTGCTCGGGATCATGGTCCCCGGCCTGTCCTGGATCGGGGCGATCCGGCTGGCCCGCCCGAGCAGCCCGTGGGCCCGCTGGCGGTACTCCACGCGCCCCCGCCGCCGGGCGCGTGCGCTGCGGCGCGAGCGCCTGCTGCACCGGCGCGCGGACCGGGCCCGCACCTGGCTTTTCGACCTGATCGCCGGCGCCCCCGACAAGGTGCCCGCCAACCACCCGGCGGCGCACCGGGTGGCCGAGCGGATGGCCGCCCGGGCCAGCGCCCACCTCGACGCGCACGCCGCCCGGGCGCTGGCCCGCCGTCAGGCCCGGCTGGCCGACCGCCGTTCGGCGGCCGCCGCCGGGACGGCCCGGGGCGCGGCGGACCCGGCGCTCGGGTCGGCCGAGGCCGGTCCGGACCGCTCCCGCCTGGCGCAGCAGCGCCGTCGTACCGTCCGGGCCGGGCGCAGCCGGGTCTTCGCGGTGGGGCCGACCGGGCTGGAGAGCCGGCCGGAGCGGCACCACCGGCTGCGCACCCACACCCGTCGGATCGGCCGGTAGCCCGGCCCTGCGCGCGGGTCCCGGTCCGTTCCCCGTCCGGTTCGCCGTCCGTTTCCCCGTCCGGTTTCCTGCCCGTTTCCTGCCCGGTTTCCCGCCCGCCCCGCTGTCCGGCCGGAGCCGAGGTTTGGTCAGATCATCCGATGGTCACCCGACCGGCGGAGCACTTTCCGGGTGTGAAGGCCGCCGGAATTGAGAACATGAGCGTCATGTGACCGTTCTGTCACGTGATGGGATGATTCATCGGATCCCCGCCGACCCCCGGGCCACCGACCGCCCGTACGCCGCGCGCCGTCCGACGCCGTCCCCTCCGGACCCGTCAGAAGGGATGTCGCGTGGCGCGCAGGATCCTGCCGACCCTCCTGTTGTCCCTCACCGCCCTGCTCGGGCTGCTCCCCGCCGCCCAGGCCGCCCCGGCCGACCCCGAACCGACGGCCGGCCGGGCCGTGGGCGAGGACCCGTACCCGACCACCGAGGAGATCGACCGGGCCCGGGCCGAGGCCGAGGGCAAGGCCTCCTCGGCCGCCGACCTGGAGGCCGCGCTCACCGCCGCCCGCACCGAGCTCGACCGCGCCGGGCGCACCGCCGAACAGGCCGTCGAGGCCTACAACGGCGCCCGGCTCGCCCTCACCCGGGCCCGCGCCGAGGAGGCCGCCGCCGCGCAGCGCGCCGCCGACGCCGAGACCGAGCGGGCGGCCGCCGCCGAGGACGCGGCCCGGCTCGCGGCCGAGACGTACCGGCAGGGCGCGGGTGCCGAACTGTCCGCCCTCAACGCCCTGCTCGGCGCCCACGGTGCGCGCGACGCGGGCGACCGCGCCGCCGCGGTCGGCCAGGTCAGCGAGCGCACCCGGCAGATCCTGGACGCCGCCACCTCCACCGCGGCCGCCGCCCGCGGCGCCTCCGCCGCCGCCCGGGCCGCCACCGAGGCCGCCGGGAAGGCCGCCGCCGAGGTCGGCGCGGCCAAGGCCGGGGCGGAGCAGCGGCTGGCCGCCCAGCAGGACGAGGTGGCCGCCGCCGGGCGGCGCCGAGAGCAACTGCTGGCCGAGTTGGCCGCCGCCCGGAACACCACCGTCGAGCTGGAGCGCCGGCGCCGCGAGGCCCTGGAGGAGATCGCCGCCCGCGAGGCCGAGGCCGCCGCCCGCGCCGCCGCCGAGCAGGCCGCCCGGGAGGCCGAGGCAGCGGCGGCGGCAGCGGCCGCCGCGGCCACCAGGGCCCACCCCGCACCGCCCCCCGCCCGCCCGTGGTCCGCCGAGGGCGCGGCCGCCGCCATCGCCTTCGCCAAGTCCAAGATCGGCCTGCCCTACGTCTGGGGCGGCGAGGGCCCGGGCGGCTACGACTGCTCCGGGCTGACGATGATGGCCTGGCGCGAGGGCGGCCGGCAGCTCAACCACTTCGCCGCCGACCAGTACGCCCAGAGCACCCCGATCGGCTACCGCCAGCTGCGCCCCGGCGACCTGGTCTTCTGGACCGACACCGGGCGCGCCGCCGACATCCACCACGTCGGGCTCTACATCGGCGACGACCAGATGATCGAGGCCCCGCGGGTCGGCATGCCGGTCAAGCAGGCCAGCCTCTGGATCATGGGGACCCCGGACTTCTACGCCCGCCCCTGACGCCCGGGCCGGCGGGTGCCGGTCAGCACCTCGACGGGTGCGACCGGCCCCGCCCCCTCGGCGGCGGCCACGAGGACCGGGTCGAGCGCGCCCAGGGCGTCCCCCGGAGCCGGGTCGGCGCGAGGTACTCGGCACCGAGGGCGTCCGGGAGGCCGAGCCGGCCGCCGCCCCACCGGGCTACCGGCCGGCCACGGCGGCCACCGCCCGGCGGCTGTCGCGCAGCCGCACCACTGTCCAGCCCCAGAGCGCGGCGACCGGGAGCGACACGAGGAAGACGGCGAACGCGCCGCCGACCCGGCCGATCATCTCGGAGTCGCAGACCTCGGCCAGGTGGAAGCCGGTCGGCTGGTAGAAGGCCGGTGAGCCGCACAGCCCGTTGCCCGGAGCGAGGACCAGCCAGAGCGCCCAGAGCCAGCCGGCCACGGTCAGCCCGCCGACCAGCTTCGCCGTCAGCGCCCGGCCCTCGTACTCCTTCAGCCTGCGGACGTACTCGTCCTCCATGGTTCCCCCCGAAGCGGATCGTCTGTACCTGAACCGGCACGAGGATGCCAGGCGGGCCCGCCCGGACGCCACTGTCGGTGGGGCGCGCTAGCGTGACCGCGCGGACCGGCACTGAGGAGGCGTCGTGCGACTGCGGGATGTTCGGGCGGGGGACGTGGAGGCGTACGTCCGGATGCGCTGCGACCCGGTGATGATGGCCGAACTCGGCGGCCCGCTGCCCCGGGCGCGGGTGGAGGAGCGGCTGCGCAGGGACCTGGCCCTGGTGGCCGGGGACAGCTCCTGGATCAGGATGATCGTGCCGGACGGCGCGCAGGACGGAGAGGCGGCGGGCACCGTCACGCTCTGGTCGGACCAGGAGGACGGCGAGAGCGTCTCCGAGATCGGCTGGATGGTGCTGCCCGAGCACCAGGGGCGCGGCCTGGCCAAGGCGGCGGTCCGCAGGGTGCTGGACGCCGCCGCCGAGGACGGCCGCTGGGGCGAGGTGCACGCCAACCCGGGGACCACCAACGGAGCGTCCAACGGGATCTGCCGGGCGCTCGGATTCCGGCTGGTCGGCGAGCGGGACCTGGACTTCGCGGACCGCGTCCTGCGCACCAACCACTGGGTGGTGGTGCCCGGCGAGCACCACGGGTCGGGCACGGAATAATTCGGATGCCACCCCCGGAGGGCCGCCGTACGGTGGCCCCATGGGCAACAGCATCGATCACACGGACGTCGACAGCGTGAGCGGGCTCCAGGTCCGGGCCGTCTCGGTGGACGAGGTGGCGGAGTGGAACCGGGCGCTCAACTTCGGCTTCCTGCGCCCCCACGTGGCCGTCGCGGAGGACCTGCGCCGCCGGCAGTGGGAGCCGGGCCGGATGCTGGCCGGCTTCGACGGCGAGCGCCAGATCGCCACCTTCCGCAGCTTCGACACCGAACTGACCGTCCCCGGCGGGTCCGTCGTCCAGGCCGACGCCGTCACCAACGTCACGGTGAGCTCCACCCACCGCCGGCGCGGCCTGCTCAGCGCGATGATGCGCCGGGACCTCGCGGCCGCGGCCGAGCGCGGCTGCGCGGTCGCCGCCCTGATGGCCGCCGAGTACAACATCTACGGCCGGTTCGGCTTCGGTCCGGCCACCCACGGCAGCGGCTGGAGGATCGACCTGCGCCGCACCCGCGGTCTGCGCGAGGGCCTGCTGGGCGTTCCCGGCGGCCGGATCGACTTCGTGACCATGGCGGAGCTGCGCGAGCTGGGCGCGGACCTGTACGAGCGCTGGCGGCGCACCCAGCCGGGCGCGATCGAGCGCGACGCGCTCTGGTGGGAGCGCACCAGCGGCGAAGTCCGCACGTCCGGCGACGACTTCAAGGAGCCGTTCGCCGCCGTCCACCGGGATGCCGCCGGCACGGTCACCGGCCTGGTGCTCTACCGGATCGACCCCAAGTGGGACGGCGCCTACCCCGACGGCACGCTCTCCGTGGACGAGTTCATCGCCCTCGACCTGCCCACCGCCGTCGAACTCTGGCGCCTGGTGCTGTCGGTGGACTGGGTGGCCCGGGTCGAGGTGCGCAACCTCGGCCCGGACGACCCGCTGCCGCTGCTGCTCCAGGACCCGCGCGCGGCCACCCCGCACGAGGACAACGGCGACCTCGTCTGGGTGCGAGTGCTGGACGTCGAGGCCGCGTTCGGCGCCCGCAGCTACGGCGCCCCCGGCCGGGTGGTGCTGGAGGTCGACGACAAGCTGGGCTACGCCTCCGGCCGTTGGGCGCTGGAGACGGCCGAGGACGGCACCGGCCGCTGCACCCGGACCACGGACGACGCCGACCTCGCGCTCGGCGCCTCGGAGTTGGGCTCTCTCTACCTGGGCGCGGAGACGGCGTCGAGGCTGGCCGCGGCCGCCCTGGTCGCCGAGCTGCGCCCGGGGGCGGCGGCCGCCGCGGACCTGCTGCTGCGCACCCCGGTGCGGGCCTGGACGCCGACCGAGTTCTGAGCCCGTTCCAGCACCGGAGGCCGGCCCGTTCGCGGGCCGGCCTCCGGTGCTGCCGCGGGCGCTACTTGACGGCCGTCTTGCCGATGGTGGGCAGGATGAAGTCCTGGATCAGGCCCTTGGCGTCGCGGACGATCGGCCGGAACACCCGGTAGCGCGAGAGGTTGATCACCCGGGCCGCCATGGGGGTGGACCGGCGGACGAACTCCCGCGTCCGCTCGGTGTCCTCGGTCCGGTCGAAGACCCAGTAGAGGACCACGATCATCAGGTACAGCCAGAGCACGTCGGGCAGGAGCTCGACCAGTTCGGCGTCCAGTTTGGGCGCCAGCTCCGAGCCCTGGAGGACGTCGCGGAACAGCTCGACCGCCGTCGCCCGGGCCGGGTGGGAATCGTTGGAGAACGGGCTCAGCGAGCTGGTCGGGTCGGCAGCCGTCCGGAAGAACTGCGCGGCGAACTCGTGGTACGGCGCGGCCGTGTCGAGCCAGGAGGTCAGTGCGATCTCCAGCCGCTCGGAGAAGTCCCGGGTGTGGGACATCCGGCGCTTGGCGTCGGCCGCGTGCTCGTAGGTCATCCGGTCGTAGAACCCCTGGATCAGGAATTCCTTCGCCGAGAAGTAGTAGTACGCGTTGCCCACCGAGACGCCGGCCTCGGTGGCGATGGCGCGCATGGTGGTCTTCTCGTAGCCCCGTTCCTGGAACAGCCGCATGGCGGTCTCCAGGATCAGGGCACGGGTCGCCTCACTCTTGTCGGTCTTGGGCCGGGCCCGGCCGCCGGGCAGTGCTCCGCCCTCCGGCCCGGTCCCGCTCCCCGGGTCGGGCGCGGCCGGAGCCCCGGCCGTGCCGTTCTCGCCGTCCGTTCGGTTCGTCGCTGCCAGGTCGTCCACGAGCACGAGCCTAGCCGGAGACGACGTTCCATCCGGTGTCGGTGTTCGTGGCACCGGATGCCCCCTCCGCATCCGGTGCCACGGCGACCCCCCTCATTTCGAACGCGTTCAAAAGCTGAGCGGTACTGTAGACGTATCGGTTGAACATGTTCAACTCCATCTCTGTGGGAGGCTGGTCACATGATCAGTTCAGGACGGACCGTCATCCGGCGCGGCGGAGTACAGGACGCCGACTCCATCGCCGAGTTGCACGCCCACAGCTGGCGCACCGCCTACCGGGGGATCGTCCCCGAGGCGGGACTGGGCGACGGGATGGTCACCCAGCGACGCGAACTGTGGGCACTGCGCCTGGACACCGACTGCGCCGACTACGGCGGGCCGGAGAACACGCCCGAACTGCTGGTCGCCGAACGAGCGGGCGCGATGGTCGGATTCATCTACCTCGTCCCGCAGCCGGACGGCGGAGTGATGATCGACAACCTGCACGTCCGCCCCGGCCTGAACGGCGGCGGCATCGGGCGCGAGCTGCTGATCGCGGCCCGCACCCATGTCGCCGAGCGGCACCCCGGGGCCGGACTCTCCCTGGAGGTGCTGCGGGACAACACTCGCGCGATCGCCTTCTACGAGCGCGAGGGCGCAGAGCGGGTCCGGGCGCAGGAGGGCGAGTTCCCCGGAGGGTTCCTGCTGCCCGAGTACGTGTACGCCTGGCCGGCCGCGCGCGTGGCGGTCGGGTCCGAGCGGGCGGAGCCGGCGGACAGGTAGGAACCGGTCGACGGAACGCTGGAGAGGCGGAGAGCCGGATCGGTGGAAGGGGAGGGCCTGCTGGCAGGCCGTCAGTCGACGTCGTAGACGGTCACCGGGACGCCCCGGGCCGTCAGCCGGGCGGTGACCAGCGGTTCGACCCGGTCCCACCGCCCGCCCGCCAGGCCGCAGCCGATCCGCGGCATGTGGACGGAGGCACCGAGCCGGAGCGCGTGCTCACCGAGCGCGGCCAGTCCGGTGTCGATCGCCTCGTACCGCACCGGCACCCCGGTCGAGCGCCCCGTGCGGATGCCGCGCTGGCCGACCAGGTTGGCCACCCAGACGTGCGGATCGACCGCCACCAGCTGGACGGCGCCCAGGCCGAAGTCGTTCTTCGCCCGCTCCCTGTGCCAGCGCCGGTACGCGGCCTCGGGTTCGGGCCAGCGTCTGGAGAGCGCGAGCACGAAGCCCTTGCCCCAGCCGCCGAGGTCGTTGCAGACGTGCGCGATCACCTTCACGCCCTTGCCCTGGGGCGTGGTGGCATCGCCTCGGACGTACGTGATTTCCCCCATGCCTCGACGTTAGAGGGTGGGACTGACAATCTGCTCGGCATTTTCCGGCGCCCCGCCCGCCGCCCCGCCCGGCACTCCACCCGGCGCCCCCTCGGGCGGTGCGGCCGCCGCCGCCCCGCGCGTCGTCAGGTGCCGGCGCCCCGCCAGGGCGATCAGCAGCGCGAGCCCGGCGGCCGCGGCGGGCAGGAGGTAGCCGGTGCCCGGAGCGGCCCGCTCCGCGACCGTCCCGGCGAGCGCCGCCCCGGCCGAGATGCCGATCACGATGCCGGACACCGCCATCGCCATGCCCTCGTTGAACTGCCGCTGCGGCAGCAGCTCCTGGACCAGCGTCATCCCGGTCACCATGGTCGGCGCGGTGGCGGTGCCGGCCGCGAACAGGGCCGTCCCGAGCAGCCCGAGCCCGGTCCCGCCCAGCCCGGCGGCGAGCGGCAGCAGCAGCACCGAGGCCATCGCGGTGGCGCCGAGCAGGAACCGCGTGCCCGGTGCCCGGCGCGGGGTCAGCAGCCCGAACAGCAGCCCCGCGACGCAGGAACCGGCCGCGAACAGGGCCAGCAGCAGTCCGGCGGAGGCCTTGTGGCCGAGCGCGTCGGCGTACGCCACGGTGGTGATCTCGGTCGCGCCGAAGACCGTGCCGGTCGCCAGGAAGGTCAGCACCAGCACCCGCAGCCCGGGCACCCGCAGCGGGGAGCCGTGCCGCGGTCCGGCCGGTTCCCGCCCCTGCGCCGGGGCGGGGGGCAGCGGGGGTTCGGTGCGCCGCTGGGCGGCGAACAGCAGGGCGCCGGCGGCGCCGAGGGTCCCGGCGGTGATCAGTCCGGCCTCCGGGGCGAGCGTGGTGCAGAGCAGCATGGCGAGCACCGGGCCGGCCATGAAGCAGAGTTCGTCCAGGGCCTGTTCGAAGGAGTTGGCCAGGTGCCGGGCGGCCGGGTCGTCCCGGTACAGGTGCGCCCAGCGGGAGCGGGCCATGCCGCCGAGGTTGGGTGCCGCCGAGCCGGCCGCGGAGCAGAGGAGGAGCGTCCAGTCGGGTGCGCCGAGCCGGACGCAGAGCAGCAGCCCGGTCAGTGGAACGGCGTTGTACAGCGCGGCCGGTACCGTCACCCGCGCCTGCCCGTACCGGTCCACCAGCCGTCCGATCAGCGGCATCCCGACCGCGCCGGCGGCCAGTCCGGCCGCCGAGACGGCCCCGGCCAGCCCGTACGAGCCGCGCCGCTCGGAGAGCAGCACCACCAGGGCGACGCCGTTCATCGACAGCGCCAGCCGGCCGAGCAGCCCGGTCAGGGTGAAGGCGACGGCACCGGGGGCCGCGAACAGCCGCCGGTAGGAGGTGAGGACGGCGCGCGGGGGCATCGGGCTCCTGTGAGCAGGGGGAAGGGGGGTGCTCACAGCCTGGTGCCGGTGGCGGGCGGCCGTCCAACACCTGTTTCGCCGCACTCACAACACGCTGTTGTTAATCTGCCGCCCATGCCCCGTGACCTGCACCCCCGCCTGCTCCGCGGCTTCGTCGCGACCGCCGAGACCCTGCACTTCGGCCGGGCCGCGGAGCGGCTGCACACCGCCCAGCAGGCACTCAGCCGGGACGTCCGGACCCTGGAGGGGCAGCTCGGCGAAGCACTGTTCACCCGCACCACCCGCAGCGTAGAACTCACCCCGGCCGGAAGGCGGTTGCTGCCCCGGGCGCGCGGGTTCCTCGCCCTGCACGACGAGATCCTCGCCGAGGCCGCGGCCGGATCCGGGGCCGCCGCCCGGCCGCTGCTGCTCGACCTCAACAGTGACGTCACCGGCCCGGACCTCACCGCCGACCGGGTGCTCGAACGGGCCCGGGCCGCCTGGCCGGAGGGCGAACTGCTGGCCCGCTTCCACGGCGGACTGGCCGCGGCGGCCGCCGAACTGCTGGCCCACCGGCTGGACGCCTCCTTCGGCCGCTTCGCCGGGCTGCCCGCCCCGGTGCGCGGTCGACTCGTCCAGCTGCCGGTGCGGTTGGAGCGGATCTCGGTGATGATGGCGGACACCCATCCGCTGGCCGACCGCTCCGTGCTGCGCCCGGCCGAGCTGGCGGGGCACCCCGTCGACGTCTGCGCGGGCAACCCGGCGACCACCGC